>DVOP01000004.1 GCA_018713465.1 Candidatus Alectryocaccobium stercorigallinarum
AATTCGAATACAAAAAATATATATTTCTGTGTTTATCTATAAAAAATAATGATATAATATGGTATCAAGGTCGAAAAGAGGAGAATTCTTATGGCAACAACCATTCAAAAAAATGTTTTCGTGATCGGTCATAAAAATCCCGATACCGATTCTATCTGCTCCGCTATCGCGCTTGCGGATATAAAAAACCGCACGGACTCCACAAAGCATTATATCCCGCGCAGGGCAGGACAGATAAACAGCGAAACAAAATTCGTGCTTGACCGCTTCGGCGTTACCGCTCCGGCATACTTAAACGACGTAGGCACTCAGGTCAAAGATATGGAGATAAGAAAAAGTCCTAAAGTAACGAGGGACTGCTCCATAAAAGAAGCATGGAAAATAATGAAAGACAATTCGCTCGTCAGCCTTCCCGTCCGCACCGAAGACGGCGGACTTGACGGTATAGTGACGATGGGCGATATAGCGTATACATATATGGACAGCTCATTAAACATGCATATGCTGTCAGAAGCCAAAACGTCCTACGGGGCTATAGCGGACGCAATAGACGGCCAGATAATAACCGGCGACGCTTCGGACCATCTCGAAAAAGGAAAAGTACTTATCGGAGCGGCCGACCCCGAAAGGATAACGGAGCGCATAGAACCCGGCGATATAATGATTGTCGCTTCGCTTAACAAAATACCCGAAGCGGCAATAGACAAAGGCGCCGGCTGTATAATAATCTCTCTCGGCCTCGACGTTCCGGACGAGCTTATAGAAAAAGCAAAAAGCTCAGGCTGCGTCCTTATAAAAAGCCAGATGGATACATACACCGTAGCGCGGCGTATCATCCAGAGTATCCCGCTGAGTTATATAATGAAATCGGATAATCTGATAACCTTTAAGACCGAGGATTATACCGAGGATATCAAAGAAATAATGGTCCAGCACAAACACCGCGCCTTTCCGGTAATAAATAAGAACGGAAAATGTATCGGTACGATATCGCGCCGTAACTTCTTGGGCATAACCAAGAAGCAGATAATCCTTGTCGACCACAACGAAATAGAACAGGCGGTCGACAACATACAGGCGGCCGAGATCCTGCAGATAGTCGACCATCACCGCCTCGGCGATATACAGACTCTCCAGCCGGTCCTTTTCAGGCTCGAGCCCGTAGGCTGCACGGCCACTATCCTCTACCACATTTATCAGGAAGAGCACCTTGATATCAGTCCTCAGATAGCCGGCCTTTTATGCGCGGCCATCATATCGGATACGCTTATGTTCCGTTCCCCGACCTGTACGGTCTCTGACAAGCTTGCGGCCGGAGGACTTGCGGTAATAGCCGGAATAAACATAGAATCGTTCGCGGCCGAAATGTTCAAGGCCGGAAGCGACCTTAAGAGCAAATCTCCCGAAGAGATCTTCTATCAGGATTACAAAAGATTTTCTTCCGAAACCGTTAATTTCGGCGTAGGCCAGATATCTTCGATGAGTCCGGAAGAGCTCGACGCGCTTAAAGTGCGTATGCTTGAATTCATGCAGCACGAATGCGGACAGAACGACGTATCTCAGGTTTATTTCATGCTTACGAACATTCTCGACGAAAGCACCGAGCTGCTGTACTGCGGAAACGGCTGTGAAAAGATGATACACGACGCTTTCGGCGCGGAGCCCGAGAACGGAAGCTGTATACTTCCTAATATAGTTTCCAGAAAAAAACAGCTCGTACCGGCTCTGCTCGACGCTACCCAGGAGGCATAGCTGCATACCGTTGCTATTTTAAAAAACTACATGCGAAATAAAAAAAGTGGGCGCTGCCCACTTTTTTATTTTGCGTATTCCGTTACACGGCTTTCACGTATTACATTGATTTTTATCTGACCCGGATAATCCATCTCTTCTTCTATTCGTTTAGCGATGTCCCGCGCCATAAGCACCATATCTGAATCAGATACCTGTTCCGGTATTACCATGATACGAACTTCACGTCCTGCCTGAACAGCAAAAGATTTTTCAACGCCTTTAAAGGAGTTTGTTATTTCTTCTAATTGAGTTAATCTGTTGGTATATGTCTCCAATGTCTCGCGCCTTGCTCCCGGTCTTGCCGCCGAAATTGCGTCGGCCGCCTGAACAATGCACGCTATCAGAGATTGCGGTTCCACATCGCCATGATGTGATTCCACAGCATTGATCACTACTGGAGATTCTTTATACTTGCGGCACAGTTCCGCGCCTATCTGTATATGCGAACCTTCCACATCGTGGTCAATGGATTTTCCTATATCATGTAACAGACCCGCACGTTTAGCCAAACGCACGTCAAGTCCTATTTCACCGGCTAACAAACCGGAAATCTGAGCTACCTCAAGTGAATGTTTAAGCGCATTTTGTCCATAACTGAAGCGGAATTTCATTCGTCCTAAAAGACGTATGAGCTCCGGATGTATTCCGTGAACGCCGACCTGGTAAGCCGCCGCTTCACCTTCTTCGCGTATCATGTCATCGACTTCCTTCTGCGCTTTTTCTACCGTCTCTTCAATACGTGCCGGATGTATCCTTCCGTCCACGATAAGTTTTTCCAATGCGATCCTTGCGACTTCACGTCTGACCGGATCAAACGACGACAATACTACCGCTTCAGGCGTATCGTCTACGATCAAATCAACTCCGGTAAGTGTCTCAAGCGCGCGGATATTTCTTCCTTCGCGTCCGATTATCCTACCCTTCATCTCATCGCCCGGCAGCTGAACAACGGAAATGGTCGCCTCAGCGACATGGTCGACAGCGCATTTCTGTATCGCCGTGACTACATAGTCCCTTGCCTTCTTGCCGGCTTCTTCCTTTGCTTTTTTCTCGAGTTCCTTGTAAAGCTTGGCAGTGTCAATTTTCACTTCGTCTTCAACAGATTTAAGAAGATACTCTTTTGCTTGTTCGGAGGTCATGCCGGAAATGTTTTCCAGCTCTTTAACTTCCTGTTCATGTAGCTCTTCAACTTTTTTCTCTTTCTTTCGAAGTTCGTTTTCCTTTGCCGTTAAATCATTTTCACGCCGTTCCAGGTTGTCAGCTTTTTTATCCAAGGACTCTTCCTTAGATAAAACCCTCTTTTCATACTTCTGCAGTTCGTTTCTTCTTTCGCGAAGCTCCCTCTCCTGCTCGTTTTTAACACGCAGGTTTTCTTCTTTCGCTTCAAGAAGCGCCTCCCTCTTTTTTGCCTCGGCCGTTTTTAAAGCATCGTCGATTATACTTCTTGCTTTATCTTCTGCCACGCCTATAGTCTCCGCGTCTTTCGCAGTTTTTTTGGCTACGGCAAGTCTGCTTGCTAAAGGTATTGTTACAACTGCTGTGACAACTACTGCAACGACTGCAATTATAATATACATTGCATCCATTACAGGAATACCTCCCTTATTAAATTGTCATTGTACGATTACAATGTTCTAATTTTAAACTTTTTTTCAACCTTTGTCAATTCCATGTTTGCCGTTCCGGACGCCTACTGACCCACACTGTAGCGGACCGGCACAGAAAAATCTTCTTATATTTCGCTCTCCGCTTATCTTGCGTTGACATTGTATATGCATTTGAAGTAAAATCAAAATAATAATATTTGACGCAAAGGAGACGCCATGGATAATTATCTGATATATACCGATTCAGCAGCCGATATGCCGGCTCATATTTACAGCGACTATGATATCCGCATAATCCCCATGGATTATATCGTGAACGGCGAGATACGCACCTTCTATACCGATTCTCCTGATCACGACAAGGAGTGCGACGCTCTTTTTGAAGCCCAGAAAAACAATGCAGACGTATCCACAACGCAGATCACCCCATACACGTACATTGAAAAATGGACTCCCGAGCTCGAAGCCGGAAACGATATTTTATATATCTGCTTTTCATCAGGGATATCGGCGACATATGACAACGCCCTGAACGCGGCAAACCAGCTGTCTGAGGATTTTCCGGACAGAAAAATAATCGTAATAGACTCATTAAGCGCAACGCAGGGGCTTGGAATTTTCGTTACTGCCGCCCTTATGAACCGTGCAGGCGGAATGTCTATTGACGACAACGCCGCATGGCTGACAGAAAACAGAAAGTACGTCTGCCACCGTTTTATGGTCGGCGACCTTCACTACCTCAAGAAAGGCGGACGCATATCGGCCGCAAGCGCGACAATAGGCTCAATGCTCAGCATCAAACCGCTCCTCATCATAAATGACGAGGGCAAGCTCGAAGTTTATGATAAGCCGCGAGGAGAAAAAATGGCGATCAAGCGCCTTGTCGACGCCACCAAAAAAGACCTGCGCGTTGACGGCGTTCCAAAAATGATCTACGTCGGCCACACCTCACGCTATAAGGATGTTGAAGAAGTTGCAAAACAGGTAAGAAACGCCGTAGACCCTGACGTGCTCGTTGAGATCTGCAACCTTTCGCCGATCATAGGAGCGCACGTAGGTCCGTCTTTCTTCAGCATATGCAGCTGGGGCTTCCACCGCAAAGAGCCCAAATAAAATATATGACCGCCGCCCGCACTGAACGCGGACGGCGGCTTTTTTACTTTATCTCTATATCTCCGTATATATCCATCGGCACATACGCTTTGACGCTTACTCCTTCAGGCATATATTCCTCGGAAATAAGTATTCCTTTCTGCCTTATCAAAGATATCTTTCCTGCCTGGTCATATGGATAAACCCTTTCAATATAAAGCTTTCCGCCAAGATATATTTTTTCGAGCAGCTCGATTATCTCTTTGTTGCCCTGCGAAAACTTAGCTGCGATGTTTAGGACTTCTTTTGCCCTTTCATCTCTCAGCCTGACTTCGTCAGACCTTTTATCGATCTTATTAAAGAAAGTTATTACGTCCTTTCCAGATGCTCCCAGCATATCTAAAGTCTCATACACCGTTTCCATATACTGCTCCATATGCGGATTCGAAGAATCCACGACATGGATTATTATGTCGGCGTATACGGCTTCCTCGAGCGTGCTTTTAAACGCTTCTATAAGGTGGTGCGGCAATTTTTTTATAAACCCGACCGTATCCGTCAGCAGTATATGCCCTCCGTGCGGAAGCTCGAGTATCCTCGTCGTAGGATCCAGTGTTACGAACAGAGCGTCCTCCGTGTGCACGGAAGCGCCCGTCAGCGTATTCAAAAGCGTAGACTTTCCGGCGTTCGTATAGCCGACTATCGCCGCCGTGAACACGTTATTCTTCTTGCGTCCCTTTCTGATGACCTCCCTGTGCTCTTTTATGTCCTCAAGCTGTTTTTTCAGCACGCTTATACGTTCACCTATAACTCGTCTGTCGGTCTCCAGCTTTTTCTCTCCGGGACCTCTCGTTCCTATTCCGCCGCCCTGTCTTGAAAGCGATTTTCTAAGTCCGATAAGTCTGCTCTGCCTGTATCTGAGCTGCGCCAGCTCAACCTGTATCTTTCCCTCGCTCGTATGCGCTCTTGACGCGAAAATATCGAGTATTATAAGCGTCCTGTCCATTACCTTGCAGCCGAGTTCCTCCTGAAGATTATTGAGCTGTGCCGGCGAAAGCTCGTCGTCGCATATTATCCCGTCAGCCTCGAGCATATAGAGCATTTGATCCAGCTCTTCTATCTTGCCTTTTCCGATATAAGTAGCCTGATGGATCTGCTCACGGTTCTGCACAAGCGTTCCTACTACGTCCGCTCCGGCCGTCTTTGCAAGATCCGCCAGCTCTTTGAGTGAAAGCAGCGTTTCTTTCTCGGAACCGACAGCAACTCCGACCAATATGACCCTTTCTTTTCTTTCAGCCGTATCGATCATACTATCCCCTCTCATCTTTATCAGCTGTGTTGAAGAAACTTCAGTTCATTTTTCATCGTCTCATCAGACGAATATTTTTCCATATATACCCGCGCTTTTTCACCCGCCGTATTAAAATCAAGCATTTTTTCATAAATAACTACTTCATTGAACAACAGGCTTTTTTCCGCTTTTTGATCCTCGCATTTAAGCCCAAGATCTATATATACGAGCGCGCTTTCATAATCTCCCTCTTCCATAGAACACATCGCAAGGCCGTTGTAAGCCATCGCGGCGTTCTCGCCGGAACTAAGTATATCGTTGAACATCGATTTCGCGCCCGGTATATCTCCCGTTTCAAAATATATATTTCCAAGCTGTTCAGCCGCCTTTGTATATCCCATACTCACGGCGCGGCTGAGGCAGACCATCGCGTTGTCAAGATCGCCCAGGTAATAATACGCCATTCCGAGCAAAGCATAGTCCTCGTTCGTTTCGGGCTCGATACCGACTGCGGTCTGAAGATATTCAGCGCCGTTCCCCTCTAAATTAACGGATCTGTACGCTTCATAAATAAGCAGACTGTTCGCAATACTCTTTTCACACTCTGCCGACAACGCGAATTTCTCATCGGCTGTATCCGTATTCCCACGCTCGAGATATATCTTTCCCTCCAGTGCGTAGGCCGTTCCCGCGCGGTCTGTATCCTCCAGCTCCCCGTATATTTCAAGAGCCTTATCCGTCTGCAGATTTTTGCTCAGCGCCTCCGCTTTATAAAAGAGGACGTCCTCCTCAAACTCTTTGTTCGAGTGGCGCATTTCTGAAAGGCTAAGATCGAACATGCTCACGGCGTATTCATATTTCTCCTCGGCCATATAAACAAGCCCCATGCCCCTGTATGCCTCTACAGTACGCCCGTCTGTCTCGGCCGCATTTTTAAATTCGGAAAGAGCCAGTTCGTAATCTCCTCCCTCATAAGCTTCCAGCGCCGCCTCGTACGCTCCTGAATCCTCTTTGGCGTTTTCACAGCCTGACACGGTTAAAAAAACACATGCCAGACAGGTAAGCAAAATCAGTCTGCACATGTGTTTTTTCATAACTTATTCCTCCAGTCCCTCAGATTTTATAACTTCTATAACCCGATCGACGTTTTTGGCACATATATCGTCAGTCTGAGCTTCTACCATAACACGTATAAGCGGCTCTGTTCCGCTCATTCGCACCAGTATCCTGCCGTTATCAGATAATTCCTTTTCAACCTCCGCCACGGCTTTCTGCACTTTTTCATTTGAAAGCGCCTCTTTTTTATTTTTTACCCTGATGTTTTTCAAAAGCTGCGGATAAATATTGACTTCGTCCGCAAGAGCTCCAAGTGAAGCCTGTTTTTCAGACATTGCTTCAAGCACCATAAGCGCCGTTAGCATTCCGTCTCCAGTAGACGCGAACTCGCTGAATATTATATGTCCCGACTGCTCTCCGCCAAGGCTGTAATTTTCCGATACCATTCTCTCGGAAACATATTTGTCGCCTACGTCTGTAGTCGATGAATTAATCCCTTCTTTTTCTAACGCCTTATAAAGTCCTATATTTGACATTACTGTCGTGACAACGGTATTTCCGTTAAGACGTCCTCTTTCTTTCAGATACTTGCCGCAGATAAACATTATCATATCGCCGTCGACTTCTCTGCCCTTTTCGTCGATCGCAAGGCAGCGGTCGGCGTCTCCGTCAAACGCGAAACCGACGTCAAGCTTGTTTTCGGCAACAAAATTTTTAAGCGCTTCGATATGGGTCGATCCGCATTTATCGTTTATGTTGATACCGTCCGGCTCATTATTTATCACAAGCACGTCCGCGCCAAGCTTTCCAAAAAGCTTCGGTGCAAGTGCTGAAGCGCTTCCGTTTGAACAATCTATGCCTATCCTTATCCCTTTTATTTCGGATCCGAAAGATCTTACCAGATGTTCAAGATATTCTTCCTTTCCGTCAGAATGATCTACCATCTTTCCGATCTCTGTTTTCCTTGAATACGGAATGTCGGAGGTTTCCTTGTCGATATACTCCTCTATGAGCGCCTCGACGTCTGCTTCTATCTTTTCGCCTTTTGAATTGAGCAGCTTTATACCGTTGTCATAATACGGATTATGACTGGCCGATATCATGACTCCGCAGTCGAATCCGTCTTTTTTTATGATATAAGATACGCTCGGGGTAGTAGTGACATGAAGCAGATACGCGTCCGCTCCCGACGCCAGGATCCCCGACACTATTCCGGACTCAAGCATATCGCCGGATCTTCTCGTATCCTTTCCTATCACTATCTTAGCGTGATGATCCCTGCTGAAATACCAGCCTATAAATCTTCCTATCTTATAAGCATGTTCCACAGTCAGATTAATATTTGCCTCACCCCTGAAGCCGTCCGTTCCGAAATATTTTCCCATTATATTTCCCCTCTTTTCAAATTAATAAAGCTTTTCTTTATATATCCCCTTGTCAACAAGCTTTCTGAAAGCCGCCCTTACAGGCTCCTTGTCCTCCTGGAAGGTGACTCCGAACCATTCCGCAGACGTTTCCAAGACCTGCACCTCGGCTTTTTTCTCTTTCAGGAGCTTATCGATATATATCGGAAGAAGAAACTCGCCTGTAATATCATTTACGTCCATTTTGCTTAGGAAGTCCACGAAGCCCTCTTCAAGCATAGGGATAAATTCCGGAGAAAATCCCCACATATTCATTGATACAGGCGTCGCCGCGTCTATTATCACGTCGCCGCTCTCAGATCTTACGACGCCGCCTTTATCGCATTTTTCTATATTTTTCGTTTCCTTTATGCCTATAAGCTTGTTGCTCTCGTCGACTATGCAGATACCTCTTGTTACTCCTCCGTTTTCACTCAAGGTATTTCCAAGCCTGAAGCCCGCCATACATATATGCTGAAGTCCGTCTTCAGCCTTGACGTCGCCCGCAATATAGTCATGCATTATTTTATATGTATCTACGCCGTAATAATCGTCCGCGTTTATAACAGCAAACGGAGTGTCCACGACGCCGCGGCAGCTAAGTACGGCCTGTCCTGTTCCCCACGGCTTTGTTCTGCCCTCAGGTTTTTTAAACCCTGCCGGAAGGTCGTCCAGCTCCTGGAAAACATATTCTACGTCTACAAGCTTTTCTATCCTGTCGCCTATTGCCGATTTGAATTCCTCTAAAATATCCCTGCGTATGATGAAAACGACTTTGTTGAAGCCCGCTTTTACGGCGTCATACACGGAATAATCCATTATCAGTTCTCCCGACGGGCCTACCGGCGTAAGCTGCTTTGTTCCCTTGCCGAACCTGCTTCCGATACCGGCCGCCATTACCACAAGCGTTGTATTCTTCATTTTTATTATCTCCGATCATTTATGCTTCTTCAATATGCGCCAGCTTTTCGGCCTGGTCAGCCGCAAGCAGGCTGTCTATCAGCTCGTCCAGATCTCCGTCCAGTACGGCTTCGATCTTATAAAGCGTAAGCTTTATCCTGTGATCCGTCACGCGCCCCTGCGGGAAATTATACGTACGTATCTTCTCCGAACGGTCGCCTGTACCTATCTGGCTTTTCCTCTCGGAGGCTTCTTTCGCGTGCTGCTTTTCAAGCTCCATTTCATAAAGCCTTGAACGGAGCACCTTAAGGGCTTTTTCCTTGTTTTTAAGCTGCGACTTTTCGTCCTGGCACGAAATGACTATGCCGGTGGGGATATGCGTTAAGCGCACCGCCGAATCGGTAGTATTTACACACTGTCCTCCGTTTCCCGACGCCCTGAACACGTCGAACCTGCAGTCGTTCATATCGAGCTGGAAATCTATCTCCTCTGCCTCCGGCATTATCGCCACGGTAATCGTAGAGGTATGTATGCGTCCGCCGCTCTCCGTTTCCGGAACGCGCTGTACGCGGTGCACGCCTTTTTCATATTTCAGCCTTGAATACGCCCCCACTCCGTTTATCATAAACGTAACTTCTTTGAACCCTCCGAGACCGTTTTCATTGAGGCTGAGCATTTCCGTTCTCCAGCCGCGCCCCTCCGCATATTTATTATACATCCTATAGACTTCATACGCAAATAAAGCCGCTTCGTCTCCGCCGGCTCCGGCTCTTATTTCCACGATAACGTTTTTCTGGTCGTTCGGATCCTTCGGAAGCAGCAAAAGCTTAAGGTTCATTTCAAGCTCTTCTTTCCGGCTTTTAGCCTCCTGAAGCTCTTCCTTGAGCATTTCTCGCATTTCCTCGTCCTTTTCTTCCTCAAGAAGCTCGAGGCTTTCTGCTATCGTCTGCTCTGTTTTTTTATATTCCGTATATGCGTCGGCTATAGGCTGAAGCTCGGCCTGTTCTTTTAAAAGTTTTTGGAAAAGCCGGCTGTCGCTGACAGTTTCCGGCTCGTTCAGCCTGTGCATTATTTCTTCCTGTTTTACAAGTACGTCTTCTAATTTGTCAAACATAAAACCGCCCCTGTATATTCACTGCAGTTTTGCTTTTACCACTCTTTGCAGCCCGTTCAGATCTTTTACCACACATATTTCCGCAAAGCCCGCCGCGCTTAAAAGCCCTGCGACTTCCTCCGCCTGATCCGAACCGATCTCAAGATATATCCTCCCGTGAGGATAAAGGTGTTTTTTCCCTTCATCTGATATGATACGGTAAAAATCCAGCCCGTCGTCTCCGCCGTCAAGCGCGTTCAAGGGATCGTGCTTCCTGACTTCCTCCTGCAGCGATCCGATATCGCCGCGTCTTATATACGGAGGATTCGATACTATCACATCAAACCTGGAGTTAATATTCTCAAACATATCGCTGCGCACAAACTCGCAGTCCGCTTTATTTAAAAACGCGTTCTTTTTCGCCGTATCAAGCGCGCGCCCGCTTATATCCGAAGCCGTTATCTTTATATCCGCCTCTTTTGCAAGCGTGACCGCGATACAGCCGCTGCCGGTGCACAGATCCAAAACGCTCATGCCCGGCTTTATATCCTTAAGCGCCTCTTCCACGAGTATTTCCGTATCCATTCTCGGAACAAGCACGCTTTCATCGACAATGAACCGTCTGCCGTAAAAATACGCCTCTCCCGTTATATGCTGAAGAGGTATCCTTTCGCCGCGCTTCGTGATCATCTTGGAAAATGCGGCTTTCGCGTCAGGCTCCATCTTTTCATCGCGGCACATAAAATATCTGTTGCGCGAATATCCGGCTGCTTTTTCCAGAAGCAGCATTACGTCAGTATCCGCGTCTTCAACACCGCACTTATTTAAAAATTCCGCGGCGGACAAAACTGCCTGCCGCAGACTTATATCTTCATTCTGAATATTGAATACGCTCATTTTTAAAATTCTTATCGAGGAACTCCCGCCAGTCAAACACGGCTTCGACCGCCGTTATCGCGACTTCTACCATGGATTCGTCCGGTTCCTTTGTAGTCATCTTCTGCAGTCCCATTCCGGGCTTGCTGAGAAGGTTTACGAATTTATTATCCGAGCTTCCGGCCCATCTTATTATCTCATATGAGACCCCGGCGATCAAAGGCAAAAGCGCCAGCCTTATAACTATGCGCAGCACATGCGAATCCACCTGGATGAA
>DVOP01000042.1 GCA_018713465.1 Candidatus Alectryocaccobium stercorigallinarum
CGATATCACCGTTACAGCCGACCTTACGCAGATAGTCGATCTCAACCGGGATCCGGTAATGGTGCCGCTGACGGCTGAATGTTACGGCTTCGATGTTGGCGATATAACGCTTTCGCGTACAGCAATACCAATATCAATAGAAAACGTCGCGAGTAAAGAGCTTCAGGTATCCGTATCGACAGGAGACGGAACGGTAGATAATAATTATGAGATAGGAACGCTTACGCCGAATCCGTCTACGCTTAAGATCTACGGACCTGAATCGGTAATAAACAGTATTGAAAGCGTAGTCGCAGAGATAGACGTCGACGGGCTTTCACAGAGTACTACTGTAAACGGCCAGCTTGTTTTTATTGACGTCGATCAGGACGAAATCTCCGATTCGATAATAAACGACGATATTACTATAGAGGGCGGAGATATAGACGTTACGGTAGACGTAGAGCTCTGGCGCAAGAGGACTGAAGTAGCTATTGAAGTTGGTTATTCCGGAGAGCCGGCATATGGATACGAGGTAACTAATATTTCCACTACGCCTGAAACGCTTACACTGGCCGGAAGTGAGAGCGCTTTGGAGGCGCTTACACAGAGCGGAAATAAGATAGTTATACCGCCTGAAGAGGTAGACGTCAGCGGAGCTATCGAGGATTTCTCGGTTGAAGTCAAGCTTGACGATTATCTGCCGGAGGATACGAAGCTGTCGTCCTCAATGAACGATACGGTAATAATATACGTTACTGTCATGCCGATAGGAAGCACGGAGATAAAATACAACGTCGACGATATCACCGTAAACAATCTGCCGGAGGGACTTTCCCTGACATACAATACGCAGGAAGTGCTTATCGGAGTGACGGGCACGAGAGGCGAAGTCTCGTCGATAACGGCTGATCAGATATCTGCGTGGATAGATCTTGCCGGACTGACTGCCGGAGAGCATACGGTTCCGCTCAATATCGTTCTTCCGAGCGGATACGAACTGGTAAATGATATCAATCTTACGATACAGCTTTCGTCGTCGTAAAGGCTGAGTCAGAACGATATTATTCGCAATAAATTACGAGGTAACTGAAAAATGAAATTACTTATTACAGGGTCAAAGGGTCAGCTTGGTCACGACCTTATAAACGAAGCAAAAAAAAGAGGATATGAAGCGGTCGGAGTGGACGTTGAGGAAATGGACATAACCGATCCGGCGGCGGTGGAAGAAGTTATCACTAAAGCCGCTCCTGACGCAGTTATACACTGCGCTGCATGGACAGCCGTGGATATGGCCGAGGACGATGAAAACGTCGAAAAGGTAAGGGCCGTGAATGCGTACGGCACACGTAATATCGCGGAAGTATGCAAAAAGCTTGACTGTAAAATGACGTATATAAGCACGGATTATGTTTTTGACGGACAGGGCACAAAGCCGTGGGAGCCGGACTGCAAGGACTATAAGCCGCTCAATGTATACGGCCAGACAAAGCTGGAGGGCGAGCTTGCGGTCAGCTCTTTGCTCGATAAATATTTCATAGTGCGTATAGCGTGGGTATTCGGCGTGAACGGAAGCAACTTTATAAAGACTATGCTAAGGGTCGGAAAAACGCACGACACTGTCCGCGTTGTAAACGATCAGATAGGAACTCCGACTTATACATACGATCTTGCGAGACTGCTCATCGACATGAACGAGACCGATAAATACGGCTATTATCACGCTACAAACGAGGGCGGATATATATCATGGTATGATTTTACCGTGGAAATATATAAACAGGCCGGCCTCGATACGAAGGTTATCCCGGTCACGACTGCGGAATACGGGCTCAACAAGGCCGCAAGGCCGTTTAACAGCCGCCTTGACAGGAGCAAGCTTGTAAAGAACGGCTTCAAACCGCTTCCAACGTGGCAGGACGCTCTTTCGAGGTATTTAAAGGAGCTTGATACTGCGGAAGCCTGAGTTCGGTTTTATCGATTATTAAAGGGATAGTTCATGAGATCTGTTATATCGTATTTCAAAAAACATCCGGTTATTTTGCTTATGGCGGTTATTTTTATAACCGCCTTAATTGCGTATCATAACTATATATTCGGCGGATATCTTTTCCTTTTCGACGATATGGGTTCCGATACGAAGCAGCTCTATATAATGCATTACAATTCCATAGTAAATCATTTAAGGGACGGAGACTTGTCGCTGTGGGACGCTTCGAACGGCTTCGGCACGAGCATTTATCAGTACACGCTTTTTAATCCGCTTTTATGCGTTATATATCTTTTCGGGCTTATCTTCGGGAATGCGGTAATGGCTAAAATGCTTGTATGGATAGTTATCGCCGCGATGATACTGTCCGGTATAGCCATGTGGCATTTCCTTTCATGCTTCACATTTTCAAAACGAGCGAAATTTATCGCGGCGTATCTTTATTCGTTCAATGGTTTTTTAACGCTTTGGGGACAGCACTTTGCATTTCTGGCGATAACGGTATACATGCCTTTTGTGCTCATGCTCATTGAAAAAGCGATCAGAAGAAAACGTTTCTCGCCTGCCGCTGCCATATGCACCGGCCTTATGGTCCTGTGTACATATTATTTTTCGTATATGTTTATTATTATACTGGCGCTGTATGTCATACTGCGTATATGGACATTAAGACCGGCAGGCGCAAAGGAATATTTTTCGACGCTTTTCAAACAGGCTGCCGCCGTCATGCTTGGAGTTGGCATGGGTATGCTTAACCTGCTTCCGAACGTCGGGATAGTTTTCGGCGTATCGTCAAGGACGGAAAGCACGGCGAGTATAATAGAGCGCATTGCTTCCGCCATGCAGCCGTGGCCTAAGGAGTATTATAAGACCCTCGCGGACCGTTTTTTATCGAGCGGGCTGCAGGGGAATACGTCGTATCAGGCGTACACGGGATATTCGAATTATTATGAGACGCCGAGCGTTTTTTTTACGAGCCTATTCATAATACTTTTAGTACAGTTTATAATCTATCTTATAATAAAGAAGTGGGACAGAAGATATAAGTCGGCTTCGGTCATCGCTTTGGCGTGCGGCGCATTTATGCTGCTCATTCCGGCCGGAAGCCTGCCGTTTAACTTCTTCGCTTATCCGTTTTCAAGGCATACATTTCTTTTAATGCCGTTTTTCGCTCTGCTTACTGCGTTTATGCTGCAGAAGCTTTTCGCGGAAAGATTTTTAAGCGTTATAGGGCTTGCGGTCTCAACGGCAGGCTGCCTCTATGTATATTACGTGGCGTATAAGCAGGCGCTTGTACTGACGGTAGTCCTGCTTGCATTGGGGCTTGCGCTTCTTACGCTTGTATTGGCGGCCGTTTTGGTTTTATACGCAAAAGGACCTAAGAAGCTCTCGGGCTTATGCTTCGTACTTATTTTTCTTTCCGTTTTCGGACAGGCGGGACTCGACCTGTTTTCAACTGTGCGCGGACGCGAGATAGCGCACAGCTCTGATTATTTTGTTGAGCTTTACGGCGGCGAGTACGACGAACTGTCCGAGTGGCTTGAAGAAAACGATACCGAAGAATACAGGCTGGAAAGGGATTTCTATACCGCGTCATACTGCATGGATAATTTAGCGCTTGGGTACAGCGGCGTCAGCTCATATAATTCAACAATGAATTCAAATATCCTTGATTTTATAAACGAGCTGCTCCCGGATATGATCTATATAGACAACAGCCATATTTCTTTCAGGCAGATAGGAGAAAAAACGCAGCTCCACGACCTTTTCGGCATAAAATACATAGTTTCCAAGAGCGATACGCCTCCTTATGAGGGATATGAATTAGTAAAGCAGCTTAATGAGATTTATCTGTATAAAAATACTAATTGGGACGGCTTTTCGTCGTTCTATACAAAAACATGCAGCGAATCCGAATATGAAAAATTAAAGGACTCGGGCGTGAATATCGACACGGCGGCGCTTATGTCGCAGGTGCTCATACTTGAAGACGACGAGGTGAAGGGAGCGGGAGTGACCGCAGACGAACTGACGAAATACGAGGAGACCGTCACCGACGAATATTTCATAGATAAGGAAAATATCCCGACAAGTACGGACGGAAGACTTAATTGCGTTTGGTTTGGAGACGACGGAAGCTATAACTGGGGAGGCACTTCGCCGATATATCTTCCGTTAAACAAGGAGATAGCTTCCGGCGGCGAGACTATATCAGTCTCGTTTAATATAAACTTTGTTTCCGGAAACAACGTATATATCAGTACGGAGGAGGGCGGAAACGAATATATCGCCGCCATACCGATAGGAAACACGGGAACCGTAAACCTTACACTGCCGGCAGGGACAAAAGGCATTTATTTAAGGATACAGCACGGAGATACAACGGTCTCCGTTTCGGATTTTGAATTCTATGCGTCGGATAAAGCTTCGCACACTCAGAATGCTGAAGTATACGCAAAAGAAACAGGAAGCGACGGGGAATACCATATCGAGGTGAATAATGATGAGGCCGGATATCTTTTAACTCCTATACCGTATGAAGACGGGTGGAGCGTTAAGGTAGACGGCGAAGAAGCCAAGGCCGTGACGGCTGATTACGGATTCTTTGCGGTATGGCTCGAAGCGGGAGAGCATGTCGTCGAATACAGCTATGAACAGCCGTATTTAAAGGAGGGCGCCATACTTTCGGCTGTATCGGCCATGGCCTGCGCCGCAATAATTATCTTTCAGCGCAGGAAAAAACAATATGAGATGACGTAACAAAAAATCATTTACAACCGCTTATGTATATGTTATATTTGTGAACTGGAAAAAGCTGTGGTTCAGGAACCGGAATCTCCGACCGTCCCTTAGCCATAAGCGTTAGTTAAAACAGGAGGAAAAACAATGATAGCAAAAGAGAAAAAACAGGACATCATCAAAGAGTATGCCAGAACAGAGGGCGACACCGGTTCTCCGGAGGTACAGATCGCTATCCTCACAGCGCGCATTCAGGAGCTTACAGAACATCTTAAGGTCAACCACAAAGACCATCATTCAAGACGCGGTCTTTTGAAAATGGTAGGTAAGAGACGTGGACTTCTTGCTTATCTTAAAAAGGTCGACATAGAAAGATACCGTTCTCTTATAGAGCGCTTAGGCATTAGAAAATAATCATCTCAAATAACACTAAGCTGCTTTTCCTTTAAGGGAAAGCAGCTTAAAACGTTAAAAGGCAGTAATTAAAATTTACATATTAATTTCGGATATTGCAGAAGTTCATTTCGACCGAGACTTCTGAAAAGCACACCGGCAGCGGTATGTTTTTCAGTGGTTTCGGGTTCTTCTGTAAGATCCGCGTACATTTATTTTACAGGAGGAAAAAATGGATTATAACAACACATTTTCAACGCCGCTCGTAAATGAATACAAAACATATTCAATGGACCTTGCGGGAAGAACACTTAAAGTGGAAATAGGAAGAGTAGGAAAACAGGCTAACGGCTGTGCTTTTATAAGCTATGGAGATACTACATTGCTCTGTACGGCTACAGCTTCGGCAAAACCCAGAGAGGGGATAGACTTTTTCCCTCTTTCAGTAGAGTACGAAGAGAAGATGTACGCTGTAGGGAAGATTCCGGGAGGCTTCAATAAGCGCGAGGGTAAAGCCAGCGAGCACGCTGTGCTTACTTCGAGGGTCATCGACAGACCTATGAGACCGCTTTTTCCGAAAGACTACAGAAATGACGTTACTTTAAGCAACATGGTAATGGCTGTAGACCCGCAGTGCAATCCTGAAGTTGTCGCTATGCTCGGATCTGCTCTTGCTACATCTATTTCAGATATCCCGTTCGACGGCCCTATCGCAGGAACACAGATAGGCATGATCGACGGAAAGCTTATCGTAAACCCGACTTTAGCGGAGAACGCGGTTTCCGACCTTAAGCTTACGGTCGCTTCTACAAGAGAAAAAGTCATTATGATAGAAGCCGGTGCTAACGAAGTACCGGAAGACAAGATGATCGAAGCAATCTATCTTGCCCACGACGTAAACAGGAGCATTATCGAATTCTTTGACGGTATAGTTGCGGAGTGCGGAAAACCGAAGCATGAATACGAGAGCTGCGCCGTTCCGGAGGAGCTTTTCAACGCCATCAAGGAAATCGTTCCGCCTGCGGAGATGGAAGAAGCCGTATTTACAGATGAAAAGCAGGTACGCGAGGAAAATATCGCAAAAATAACAGAAAGACTCGAAGAAGCTTTCGCTGAGAACGAAGAATGGCTTGCGGTTTTAGACGAGGCTGTTTACCAGTATCAGAAAAAGACTGTAAGAAAGATGATACTTAAAGACCATAAGAGACCAGACGGAAGAGAAGTACGTCAGATACGTCCGCTCCTTGCTGAGATAGACGTTGTTCCGCGCGTTCACGGCTCGGCGATGTTTACAAGAGGACAAACACAGATATGCAATATCACTACTCTTGCTCCGCTTTCTGACGCCCAGAGACTTGACGGGCTCGATGAAAACGAGACAGAGAAACGCTATATGCACCATTATAACTTCCCGTCATATTCGGTAGGCGAGACAAAGCCGTCAAGAGGACCGGGAAGAAGAGAGATAGGACACGGCGCTCTTGCCGAAAAAGCGCTCGTTCCGGTGCTTCCGTCTATCGAGGAATTCCCGTACGCTATACGTACGGTTTCAGAGACATTTGAATCAAACGGTTCTACGTCCCAGGCTTCCGTATGCGCCTCATCGCTTTCGCTTATGGCGGCCGGAGTTCCGATAAAGAAACCGGTAGCGGGTATTTCATGCGGCCTTGTCACCGGCGATACGGACGACGATTATCTCGTTCTTACAGATATCCAGGGTCTTGAAGACTTCTTCGGAGATATGGACTTCAAGGTTGCCGGAACACATGACGGTATCACGGCTATCCAGATGGATATCAAGATACACGGACTTACAAAAGACATCGTTACAGAAGCTATCAGCAGATGTAAGGATGCGAGAGAATATATACTTACAGAGGTAATGGAAAAAGCTATCGCGCAGCCGAGAGAGTCTGTAAGCGAATATGCTCCGAAGATAATCCAGATAAGTATCGATCCTGACAAGATAGGCGACGTCGTAGGCCAGAGAGGCAAGACCATCAACACGATAATCGAGAGAACAGGCGTTAAGATCGATATCAACGATGACGGATTCGTTTCTATCTGCGGAACGGATCAGGCTATGATGGAAAAAGCTCTCGGATATATCAATACGATAGTTTCCGATTTTGAAAAAGGCCAGATACTTACCGGAACCGTGGTAAGCATTAAAGAATTCGGAGCGTTCATTGAATTCGCGCCAGGCAAAGAGGGTATGGTACATATCTCAAACATCGCGAAAGAGCGTATAAGGAGAGTTGAAGATGTGCTTACACTCGGCGACGTCGTTACTGTCATCTGCCTTGGAAAAGACAATATGGGCAGAATAAGCTTCAGTATCAAAGACGTTCCGAAAGATGCGAAAGGCAGCAGATGAAAACGATAAAGATCCAGTATCTTAATGATGAAATAGAGCGCCTTAAATATATAGACGGAAAATCGGACTGGATAGATTTAAGGGCGGCTGAGACAGTCGAACTTAAAAAAGGCGATTTTAAGCTTATACATTTAGGCGTTGCGATGAAGCTTCCGGAAGGATATGAGGCCCATATCGTTCCGAGAAGCAGCACATATAAAAATTTCGGTATCATACAGACAAACCATATGGGTGTGATAGACGAATCTTACTGCGGCGCGCAGGACTGGTGGAAAATGCCGGTCTACGCCGTAAGAGATACGGTCATAAATGCAGGCGACAGGATATGCCAGTTCCGCATTATGAAGCACCAGCCTCATATAGAATTCGAAGAGACTTGTCTTGAGGGAGAAAACAGAGGCGGCTTCGGAAGCACCGGAATACAGTAAGGGTCTGTCTGCGCCGGACATAAAAGGGTGGATAATGAAAGCATGGCAGCATTTTAAAACCATAACCGCCCACAGATTCAGGGTGATGAAATATTGCTTAAAGGCAGGTCTTATATGGCAGGGCCTTACGCACGACCTCTCAAAGTATTCATGGGTCGAGTTTTCCGAGGGAAGCCGTTACTGGCAAGGAAACAGAAGCCCTAACGCAAAGGCAAGAGAAGAAAAAGGGATCTCGTACGCATGGCTTCACCATAAGGGCAGGAACAGACATCACTTCGAATACTGGATAGATTATGATCCGAAAAGCGAATATTTTCTTGCGGGGCATGATATGCCGCGCAAATATATCGCGGAAATGGCTATAGACCGCATATGCGCGTGTCAGACATACAAGGGAAGCGATTATAAGCAGACAAACGCGTATGAGTATTTTTTAAGGAGCAAGGACAATCTCTGGTTCGTGCATGAGAATACGAGGAACGACCTCGAAATGCTGCTTAAAATGACAGCCGAGCACGGCGAGGACTATACTATAAAATATATCAGGAACGTATACCTGAAAAAGGATTAGATTTTTCGGTAGATTCTTTTTGTTTATTTGAAAGGACAGTATGAAAAAAGTAGTTAAGTTTGGCGGAAGCTCTCTTGCCGACGCCAATCAGTTTAAAAAAGTAAAAGATATAATCACAGCTGACGCGAGCAGAAGATATGTTGTTCCGTCGGCTCCCGGAAAACGTTTTGATAAAGATACTAAGGTCACTGACATGCTCTACGCCTGCTATGCCAAGGCTGAGGCGGACGAGGATTTCAGCGCCGATCTTAAGGCTATACAGGACAGGTACGAGGAGATAAATAAAGACCTCGGCATAAATTACGATCTTTCTAAGGAATTCGAGATAATAAATAAGAATTTTTCTGAAAAAGCAGGAAAGGACTATGCCGCTTCAAGAGGCGAGTACCTCAACGGAAAGCTTATAAGCGCGTATCTCGGATTCGAGTTTATAGACGCGGCCGAAGTTATTTTCTTCGATAAAAACGGGAACTGTGACCTTAAAAAGACACAGAAAGTAATGGCTAAAAGGCTTGAAAAGTCTGAGTACGCGGTTATCCCGGGCTTTTACGGCTGCGGTATCGACGGAAACGTGAAGACATTTTCACGCGGCGGTTCCGACATAACAGGTTCTGTAGTCGCGAGCGCTATTCACGCAGATCTGTATGAAAACTGGACAGACGTTCCCGGTTTTCTTGTTACCGATCCGCGTATCGTCGAAAACCCGCCGACTATCAGCACTATAACATACAGGGAAATGCGCGAGCTTTCATACATGGGAGCTACGGTACTGCATGAGGACGCTGTTTTCCCGCTCAGGAAAGAGGGTATCCCGGTAAATGTAAAGGATACTAACCACCCCGAGAAACCGGGTACGATGATAGTTGAAAGCACATGCAGCAAGCCTAAATATACGATAACAGGAATAGGAGGCAAAAAAGGCTTCGCTTCCATAACCATAGAAAAAGACATGATGAACTCAGAGATAGGGTTCGGCAGGAAAGTTCTCCAGGTATTTGAAGAAAACGGACTTTCCTTCGAGCATACTCCCTCCGGAATCGATACATTTACAGTATATGTATCACAGAAGGAGTTTGAGGAGAAAGAGCAGGCCATAATATCAGGTCTTCACAGGACTGTACAGCCCGACCTTATTGAGCTCGAGTCAGATCTGGCTTTGATCGCCGTCGTAGGACGCGGAATGAAGAGACAGAGAGGAACGGCGGGACGTATTTTCTCAGCTTTGGCTCACGCGTATGTCAACGTTAAGATGATAGACCAGGGTTCTTCAGAGCTGAATATAATAATAGGTGTTGAAAACAGAGATTTTGAAACGGCTATAAAGGCTATTTACAATATTTTTGTAGAAACCGTTTAAACTTTCTTTGACACTTTATCGGCGGCAGTGTTATCATGTAGACAAGCGGAGGTCGGATATGAAAAGAGTATTATTAAAGCTGAGCGGAGAAGCTCTT
>DVOP01000043.1 GCA_018713465.1 Candidatus Alectryocaccobium stercorigallinarum
ATTTCCGGGCGATCCGCTCCGCGCAAAATATATCGCAGAGACATATTTTGAAGATCCGGTGCTTTTCAACGACGTAAGAAATATGCTCGGCTATACCGGAACATATAAAGGCAAAAAAATATCCGTTATGGGAAGCGGTATGGGTATCCCATCCGCAACACTTTACGCGCATGAGCTTTACACTTTCTTCGACGTAGAAGCTATCGTCCGCGTCGGAAGTGCAGGAGCTCTCCTTGACGACATGCACGTAAAAGACCTTGTAATAG
Organism: Candidatus Alectryocaccobium stercorigallinarum; assembly: GCA_018713465.1. Taxonomy (GTDB): domain Bacteria; phylum Bacillota; class Clostridia; order Lachnospirales; family Lachnospiraceae; genus Alectryocaccobium; species Alectryocaccobium stercorigallinarum. The sequence continues at coordinate 267 of DVOP01000043.1, forward strand.
CCATGGGCGCATGCACAAACTCTAATTTCGCGCATCAGTACGGCTGGGCGGGAACTCTCGCTCCGACAGCCGACTTCGATATGCTGTATGACGCGGTCAATATAAGCAAAGAACGCGGCGCTCATATCCGCGTAGGAAACGTCTTTACAACAGACATGTTCTATAACGCGAACCCCGACGTACCGAAAAAAGCGCGCGATTTGGGAATGCTCTGCGTAGAAATGGAAACTGCCGGTCTGTATCTTGAAGCAAAGGCCTGCAAAAAGAAAGCCATAAGCCTTCTTTCCATTTCAGACCATATGTTCCGCCAGGAATATCTCTCGGCTGAAGAAATACGCGAATCATTCAATGAAATGATGGAGATAAGCCTTGAAACGGCATGGAGAGCTATCGACTGAGTTATAAAAACGGCTGGAAAGCAATTTGCTTCCCAACCGTTTTTCTTTTCAACTATAATTTTCCCGATTATGCTTTCTGCAGCTCTTTTTCGAGATCTCCCGCAAGGTTCTCAAAGAATCCTGACATTTCCTCGGATTCGCTTGCAATAACAAACTCCCTGAGTTCATTTAATATATCTCTTGGCTTCTGCCCCTCTTCGACTTCAAAATGGCAGCCGCCTCCGCATGTGCTGCAGTCATGTGTGCATTCGCTCATGTCAAATACCTCGCTTTCATATTTTTATGTAAAGCAACCGTTTTATTCTTATTTTTCAAAAACTGACATTGTTCATAAAATTACCTAATTGCTTTTGTCAAATAATACAATATTTCTCACACTGCGTCAATGCATACATGGCAAAGCTTTTTAAGCAGTTTTATGCACCGATCATCAATAACAAAAACTGCCCGCTCCGCTGTATTTAGCGAAACGGGCATACTTTAAAGTGTGGCAGAAGAAAATTCTGTCTTAATTACTCTGCTAATTTTTTATATCTCGCGTAACGTTTCTTAGCGTCCTCAACAGCCTTTGCGTAAAGCGGCTCAGCGCGATCCGGGAAGTTATTCTTAAGCGAAGCGTAACGGTTCTCTCCCATAAGGAATTCCATCATCTTGCTGAAATCCGGTTCCGGAGAATCAAGCTGGAACGGATTCTTACCTTCCGCTTCAAGACGCGGATCGTAGCGGTAGCACTGCCAATATCCGCACTCAACAGCTTTCTTCATCTCTGTCTGCGAGCAGCTCATACCTTTCTTGATATGCTGCTCAAGGCACGGACAATAAGCAATAACGATAGACGGACCCGGATAGCTCTCTGCCTCGCGGATAGCTTTAAGCGTCTGCGCCTGATCGTATCCGATAGCGACCTGAGCTACATAAACGTATCCGTAAGTCATAAGTATCGCGCCAAGGTCTTTCTTCGCGATCTGCTTGCCGCCTGCCGCGAATTTAGCCGTTGCTCCTGTAGGCGTAGCCTTTGAGGACTGTCCGCCTGTATTTGAATAAACCTCTGTATCGAGTACAAGCAGGTTAACGTCTCTGTTCTGAGCCATTACATGGTCGATTCCGCCGAAGCCTATATCGTAAGCCCAGCCGTCGCCGCCGATAGCCCATACGGATTTCTTCGCAAGGAACTCCTTGTTGTCAAGGATATTCTTAACTTCAGGAGTCTGCTCCTCTTTTTCAAGCGCAGCGATAAGCTCGTCTGTGACTGTACGTGAACGCTTAGCGTCCTCCCACTCGTTCAGGTAAGCGCGTACAGCGTCTTTTGCGATTCCCTTTTTCTCAAGCTCTTCAAGAACGATTATAAGCTCTTTTCTAATAGAATCCTGAGCGTGGAAATATCCATATGCGAATTCCGCATTGTCCTCAAACAGTGAGTGCTCCCATGCCGGTCCGAAGCCTCTGCAGTCCTTGCAGTACGGAAGTATCGGAGCGCCGCCGCTGTATGCCGATGAGCATCCCGCAGCGTTTCCTGCATACATCCTGTCGCCGACAAGCTGGCTGACCATCTTGATATACGTAGTCTCAGCACAGCCTGCGCATGCAGCCGAGAACTGGAAGTATGGTTTAGAGAACTCAAGCGATTTGATATTCTTATCGCTTATGATATCTTTCTTCAGATATTTCTCGTTCATAGCTACTTTATCAAAGAGCGGCTGTTCCGGTTTCATATCGTCGAACGGCGTCATCGTAAGAGCGCCTTCAACCGGACAGGAGTTTACACATACGTTGCAGCCTAAGCAGTCGTACGGAGAAACCTGCATACGGAATGAGTATGCCGGAGCGTCTTTTCCAAGACCCTTAGCCGGAACTGTTTCGAACTCTGCCGGAACCTCAGTCTTCTCAGCTTCAGTAAGCAGAACAGGTCTGATAGCAGCATGCGGACATACAGCTACGCAGCGGTTGCACTGCGCGCACTTGGAGCCGTCCCATTTCGGAACCATAGTAGCAACGCCTCTCTTTGAATAAGCCGACGTTCCGTTCTCCCATGTTCCGTCGAGAACGCCGTATTTCTGGAATACAGAAACCGGAAGCTTGTCTCCCTGCTGATGATCCATCGGAAGAACTATGTCACGTACGAAAGGAGTAACGTCTCTTTCCTCAGCCGGAGCGTCTACAGCGTCAGCCCACGAAGCCGGTATTTCTACCTTGACAGCAGCGCTGATACCCTTTTCAACAGCCTCGTCGTTCATATCAACGATCTTCTGTCCGGCTTTTTTGAAGTAAGAATTGTAGTTGTTCTTCTTCATATCTTCAACGGCAACATCGAGTGGTATAACCTTTGTAAGTGCGAAGAATGCTGCCTGAAGAATGTTGTTCGTACGTTTTCCAAGTCCTATTTCGCCCGCTATCTTAGCAGCGTCTATGATATAGAACTGCGCATGCTTTTTGTAAAGCTCTCTCTTAAGTGATCCCGGAAGTCTTTCTTCAAGCTCGCCAACGCTCCACGGGCAGTTCAAAAGGTATGTTCCGCCGTCCTTAAGATCGCTTATAGTATCATATTTATAGATATATGTCGTTTCATGGACAGCTACAAAGTTAGCTGATGAAACGAGATATGTCGCGCGTATCGGGTTGTCGCCGAAACGAAGGTGCGACTGTGTAAGTCCGCCTGATTTCATTGAATCATATGAGAAATATGCCTGAGCATATTTATTCGCGGTAAGACCGATGGTAGTGATGGCGTTTTTATTTGCGCCTACAGTACCGTCGCCGCCGATTCCCCATATCTTACATGAGATCTCGCCCGGATGAGCAAGCTCAACCTCTTTATAGTCAAGCGATGTATGTGTTACGTCGTCGATGATACCGATCGTAAAATCGTTCTTCGGCTTGTCCTGACGAAGGTTGTCGTATACAGCGATGAACTGTCCCGGCGTCGTGTCTTTTGAAGAAAGGCCGTAACGTCCTCCTACGACAGTTATATCTCCGCGTCCTGCCTGATTAAGGGCTGTAACTACGTCAAGATAAAGCGGCTCGCCGACAGAACCTGTCTCTTTCGAGCGGTCAAGAACAGCTATCTTCTTACATGTTGACGGAATAGCACCGGCAAAATGCTTAACAGAGAACGGACGGAACAGATGTACCTGAACAAGTCCGACCTTGCGTCCTGCTGCATTGAAGTAATCTACTGTCTCTTTAACAGCTTCGCTTGCCGAGCACATAACAACGATAACTTCTTCAGCGTCTTCAGCGCCGTAATAGTTGAACAGCTTATAGTCGCGTCCCGTTATCTTGCTGATCTCGTCCATGTAACCCTGCACTATATCCGGCACGGCAGCGCTCTTAACGTTCGCGCCCTCTTTGCACTGGAAGTATACGTCCGGGTTTACGTTGTTTCCGCGGTTCGTCGGGTGCTCAGGGTTAAGTGATTTACGCCTGAACTCCTGAAGAGCGTCATAGTCAACAAGCGGACGCAGCTCTTCATAATCAAGAGCCTCGATACGCTGCATTTCGTGCGACGTACGGAAACCGTCGAAGCAGTGCATGAACGCGTATCCGGCTTTTATTGCCGACAGATGAGCTACCGCTCCAAGATCCATAGCCTCCTGCGGAGACGATGACATAAGCATTGCGTAGCCTGTCGTACGGCATGTCATAAAGTCTGTATGATCGCCGAATATCGAATGATGGTTTGATGTAACTACACGCGAAGCGATATGCATTACGCTCGGCAGGAACTGTCCGCCCATAGCGTACATTGCCGGTATCATCAGCATAAGTCCCTGTGAAGATGTAAATGTCGTCGTAAGCGCGCCCGCCTGAAGTGAACCGTGGCATGTTCCTGCGGCTCCTGCCTCTGACTGCATCTGTATAACGTCTACAGTAGAGCCGAACAGGTTCTTTCTTCCTTTAGCGGACCACTCGTCCACCTTTTCAGCCATCGGCGACGAAGGTGTTATCGGATAAATAGCCGCAACTTCGGTAAACGCGTACGCTACATGAGCCGCAGCCGTATTTCCGTCCATAACTACATAGTTATTTTTCATTTCCTTTTCTCTCCTCGTCTTAAAAGTCCATATGGACATTCTGTACAAAGCAGTTTTCTTCTATCAACTTTTTCTTTTGTCCGAGCAGCTTTATTATATCCTTCCGCATTTCTTCGCTGTATCTGAACTTAGGTATCGTAACGCTTATCGCGGCGCGTATCCTTCCGTTTTCCTCAAGCGGAACGGCGACGCAGCATATATCCGGCGTGGATTCCTCATTTTCATATGCGAAGCCTTTTTTGCGGACTTCATCAAGCTGTCCTATCAATACGTCCATGTCAGTAATAGACTGCGGCGTATAAGAAATAAATTCATAATCTTCATACAGCCTGCGCACTTCATCGTCACTAAGTCCGGAAAGCAGCGCTTTTCCAAGTCCGGTGATATGGGCAGGCATTCTCATACCGACATTGCTGTTGATCTGGATAAAGGTATTGGCGTTTTCTTTTAAAAGATAATAAACGTCGCGTCCTCTTAATACTCCCATCTGACAGATCTCACCTATCTCTGAAACGATCTCTCTCATCTGACGCCTTATAAACGTAAGCGCGTTGTTTTCGCTCGAATACGAAAGCCCTAATTCAAACGAAGCAAAATCGATCCTGTACAAATTTCCTGTCTGTCTGACATAATGCAGCGCAAGAAGCGTCTTCAAGATAGGTGAAATAGTGCCCTGCGGCATTTCCAATGTAGATGAAATCTCGGAAAGGCTTATTCCGTCTGTACTTTTGTCTATCAATTCAAGAATTTTCAGAACGCGAAACGTCGGATTATGATAATTCATCTGGCACTACCTTTCCTTAAAATTTCTACGGCGAAGCCGGGCCTTATATGCCGTAAGCTCCGCCGTATACTGATTCATTTTATCACTTTAGACTATCAGGCTGCAAGTCCTATTACGCCGTACAGCAATACGCTGACTACGCACATTACAAGACCGTTGAGCGCTTCAAATCCAAGCAGTTTCAGCCTTTCCTTGATCTCCATATTTACCGAGCCGGCACTTACATGGAAGAATGATCCATGAGGAAGACCATCGAATACGAATACTGAGCAGTTCGTCATACCTGCTGCCTGCAGAGGTGAAATTCCGCTCGCAAGTATTTCCGTTCCGAAGTTCTGTACCGAAAGAGTCGTACCTGATGTAGCGGAAGCCGTAGCCGCGCCCATGAGGATAGATGAAATCGGTGCAAGAAGCATTGTCGGAAGTCCGAGGAAAGCGATCGCATTGATAATGATCTGCGTAAGGTCGGAGTTCGAAATAATACCCGAGATAGCGCCGGTTCCGATAAGCAGCATTGCAACGCCGCTCATTCTGTTAAGACCAGCCCCGAAATATTCTATTATATGTCTTCCCTTACCCATTGCCAGAGCTCCGATTATACCGCCGACCGGCAGAGCGATGATCGGGTCGATCGTAATACCTGCGAACGGACGAAGTACAAGAAGAAGTATAGCTACGATCGGGCCAGCCATTGAAGCGCCGAATGACGGAAGCTCTCTGTCTTCAAATTCTACAGAGTCAGCTGCTGTAAATTCAGTTCCCTTGAACGCGAATTTGTTTGCACATATCGTTGTAACGATAACAGCCGCTATAGCAGGAATAATACCTACGGCGATAACTGAGATAAGCGGAACTCCGTATCCCTCTGATACAGCGATATCGTTCGGGTTCGGGCTCATTGCGTTACCGGCACGAACCGCACCGATAAGAGCTATCAAAACACCCATCTTGTGGAATTTGTTTCTCTGGGCGATCTGGATCGCGATCGGAGCAACTGTAAGACATGCAACATCTCCGAAAACGCCGACAGCTGTAAGTACCCATGTTGCGAGAACTATAGCGAGCATACTGCGCTTAGCTCCCATCTTATCTACGATAGTCTTTGCTATCCTCTCGGCAGCGCCACTTTCGATAAGTGTTCCGGCAAGGATTCCGGCTGCTACGATACGCAGGATCGCGTTGATCATTCCCTCTGTTCCTGCGATCATGAAGCTGATAGTTCCGTCGAGTCCTGCTCCTCCGATAAGACCGCCGGCTAAAGCGCCGAAGATCATGGCATAGGTAGGAGTGACTTTTTTAAGGATTAAAATGATTGCTATTGCAAGGCCTATAAGAGCGCCTGCAGCAGATACAGTAACACCATCCATTACTTTATATATCTCCCTTCACTATTTATAAAATAAACCATAAGGCTTACTTTCAAAAAATAAACAACACAATTGCTGCGCCTTACGGCTCTCGCAATTGCTGGAAAAAATTCGCATTCCCGCTTTGCTTCCCAAAGCTTCATGCTCATTTTTGTCAGTCGCCAAATGTCTTGCTTCGGCGCTGTAAGCAAGCTTACGCACCTTAGCAATCCACTTGGCTCGTTGTTATCAAATGTGGTCAAACTTCATTACGCCGCCTTCAGATCCTGAAGCTGCAAGTTTGCAGTAAAGTCCGAGCCATCCTTTTTTGAACTTCGGCTCAGGACGCTTCCACTCTTTAAGACGTGCTGCGATCTCTTCGTCTGAAACATGAAGAGTAAGCTTCTTGTTGTCAACGTCGATCTCGATCTTGTCGCCGTCATGTACGATAGCGATCGGGCCGCCCTCAGCAGCTTCCGGAGAAATATGTCCAACGAAGCAGCCGTTGTTTGTTCCTGAGAAACGTCCGTCTGTGATAAGAGCTGTTGTAAGAGCAAGTCCGCGTCCATAGAGATATTTCATAGCCTTGAACATCTCGCGCATTCCCGGGCCTCCCTTAGGTCCTTCATAACGGATAACAACAACATGTCCCTCATGTACTTTTCCAGCAAGGATAGCTTCCTCAGCTTCTTCCTCGCAGTCGAAGCAGATAGCTTCACCTGTGAAGTGATGTAAGCTCTTGTCGAATGCGCCCGGTTTTGTGATACCTGTGTCAGGAGCAAGGTTACCGCGAAGAACTGCAACTCCGCCTGTGTATCCGAACGGATCGTCAAGCGTATGGTTAACAAGTCCTGTTGCCGGATAGAGATATTTATGAGTCTTGATGTTTTCAGCAAGCGTATGAGTAGTAACCGTCATAACGTCTGTCTCAAGCATTGACTGAAGGTTTTCCATAAGACGCGGAACGCCGCCGTCTTTATAGAAGTCGATGATGTTGTATTTGCAAGCCGGATTCATCTTCGCGATCTGCGGAGTTGTATCTGAAAGGCTGTCAAACTCTGAAAGAACATCGATCTTAACTTCTGCTTCATAAGCGATAGCTGTAAGGTGCATAACTGCGTTTGTAGATCCGCTCATTGCAAGGCAAACCTTGATAGCGTTTCTGATAGCGCCTTCTGTAAGGATCTGACGAGCAGTGATCTTCTTCTCAACGAGTTCCATGATCTTGATACCTGTCTCTTCAGCCTTAACCATACGCTGAGCAGATGTAGCCGGAGCTGTTCCTCCGTCCGGAAGACACATTCCAAGAGCCTCTGCAAGAGCGCACATTGTGTTCGCTGTTCCAAGATATGAGCATGATCCGCAGCTCGGGCAAGCTGTATCCTCAAGCGCTACATATTCTTCTTCTGTGATCTTTCCAGCTGAAAGCATTCCGTATGCTTCTGTAGCTGTTGTCTGGTCTGACTCACGTCCGTCGAATACGATACCGCCTTCCATAGGTCCGCCCGGAAGGAAAATGCACGGAATGTCAAGACGTGCAGCCGCCATTAACATACCCGGAACGATCTTGTCGCATGATCCTAAAAGTACAAGACCGTCGAACAGATTGATCTGTGCCATTGATTCGATTGAGTTAGCAATAAGCTCACGTGAAGGCATTATGAAATGCATACCATCGTGGCCCTGTCCCATTCCGTCGCAACCGCCGATAACACCGAATTCGATCGGAGTTCCGCCTGCGCGGTATACGCCGTCTCTTACACGCTGGGCAACCTGACGAAGATTTGAATGTCCCGGTACGCACTCGCTCCAAGCGTTAGCGATACCAATAAGCGGACGTTTAAGATCGTCTGTGCTGAAGCCCATTGACTTATAAGTCGCACGGTAATACTGGTTTCCTAAACCTTCTAAGATTTTTTTGCTACCTTCCATCCTTTTCCCTCTTTTCTTAAA
>DVOP01000044.1 GCA_018713465.1 Candidatus Alectryocaccobium stercorigallinarum
CGCACCCCATAGCCTTCGGAAACTTTGAGGCGTACTTTCCCGTACGGCGTATCAGCTTCCTCAACGCTCCTGCTTAAAACATGACGTTTAAAAATGTTTTCTCTTATTCCGAGAGTAGCCGTATATTTAAACATCGCCCGTATAACGGCGACCTTTTCCGTCTCACGGCACATTGCATGCAGCAATATCCCAGGACGGCTTTTCTTCATGCCTATCGGTACCGTATAAACATCAGCCGCGCCCGCTTCAAACAGCCTGTCCATCGCGAACCCTATCTCCTCGCCTGTCATATCGTCTATGTTGCAGCAAAGCTCGGTTATTTCCTCCGGCTTTTCCCCGGCTTCACCAAGCATTACCCTGACGCAATTCGCCGTTTCAAAATCCTTTTTACCCATGCCGTATCCTATGGACCGGACCCTCATCACCGGCATATCCCCGAATTCATCCGCAAAATGCTTGAGCAGCGCCGCTCCGGTAGGGGTGCATAGCTCGCCCTTTACGCTTCCGCCGTATATCGGGACGTCCTTTAAAATATACGCCGTTGCCGGCGCAGGCACCGGAAGTATTCCGTGCGCGCACCTTACCTGCCCGCTTCCCACATGCACCGGAGACGCTATTATCCTGCCGGGAGCAAGCCTGTCTATAAGCATACATACGGCAGTTATATCCGCTATTGCGTCCATCGTGCCGACCTCGTGGAAATGTATTTCCGTGACCGGCACGCCGTGAGCATTACTCTCCGCCTCAGCGATAAGCGAATATACAGCCAGCACGTCGTTTTTCACTTTTTCCGGAATATCCAGATGCTCTCTTACGATATGCTCTATATCATGCATACCGCGATGCTTTCCGTGTTCATGAGCATGCTCTTCCCTTTCATGGCTGTGGACATGGCCGTGTTCACAGCCTGCATGCTGATGCCCGCGGCCATGCAAATGCCCGCAGCCGCCTTCCTCTGCTCCGTTTACCGTCACGGTCATCTGTGTTCCCGTTATCCCGCATTTAACCGTTTTTTCTCTTTTGAAAACAACTCCCGGGATGTTAAGCGCATTTAACTCATCCACAAAGCCGTCCGGATTTTGAAGCAGCTCTATAAGCGCTGCAGTGAGCATATCCCCCGCCGCCCCCATAGAACAGTCTATATATAATGTCCGCATAATACTTCTCCTGAAATCCTGAGTCCTATTTCTCCCTTATTGTCTTAGGATGGTTTATCATATTTGCAAGATACCCTGCGCCGAAGCCGTTGTCTATATTCACGACCGAAACACCGCTGGCGCATGAATTAAGCATCGACAAAAGCGCCGAAAGGCCTCCGAAAGACGCGCCGTATCCTACGCTTGTCGGAACTGCTATAACAGGGCAGTCCGAAAGTCCGCCGATGACGCTTGCAAGCGCGCCCTCCATTCCGGCTATCGCTATTATCACGCTTGCGCTCATTATCTCTTCCAAATGCGAAAGCGTGCGGTGCAGCCCGGCTACTCCCACATCGTACAGCCTTACGACCTCGTTTCCCAAAACCGAAGCCGTAAGCGCAGCCTCCTCCGCAACGGGTATGTCGCTTGTTCCGCCGGTGGCCACAACTATTTTCCCGATCCCATCCGGCTTTGGCATCCTGCCTATTATTCCGCAGCGCGCATCCTTATGATAATCAAGCTCATACGCTTCTCCCACCAGCTTCGCAGCTTCCTCGCCAAGCCTCGTAATAAGTATCGTATCCTGACCGTTTTTGATCATCACGTCCGCTATCCCTGCTATCTGCTCAGGCGTTTTTCCTGCACCGTAGATGACTTCCGCCGCGCCCTGTCTCACCTTTCTGTGCAGGTCTACTTTAGCGTATCCTATATCCTCAAAAGGCTGAAGCTTTAATCTCATAACGGCCTCATCGACCGAAACATTTCCGTCATGAACGCCCTCTAAAATCTTTCTTATTTCACTGTTCATTAACGCACCTCCAAGTCCAGCGACACGGTTTTATAATATTTCTTCAACACCGCAAGTATATCAGCACGCTTCTCAATAAGCAAAGGAAGCTGCCTCTCATTAAGCTGGAGTCTTGCGTTTCCGTCCGCCGACCTTACGCGGAAATCAGAAAACCCAAGCGAAAACAGAAATTTTTCCGCTTCCTCCGCAGCTTTTAATTTTTCTTTCGTTATCTCTTCTCCTGACTGTATCCTCGTTGCAAGGCAGGCGTACGCCGGCTTGTTCCATGTAAAAAGCCCCGCTTCCTCTGAAAGCTTGCGTATCTCGTCTTTCTTAAGGCCGCATATGCGAAGCGACGACAATACGTCAAGCTCTTTCAAAGCGCGCATTCCCGGCCGGTCTTCTTCATCGTCTGAAGCGTTTGTCCCGTCCAGCAAAACAGTATACCCGTCCTGAACAGCTTCTTCAATGATTGCCCCGAATATCCTTTTCTTGCAGTAATAGCAGCGCTGCGGAGGATTTTCAACTATTTCAGCCGCATCAAGAACGCTTAAATTTATTATGCGCATATCCACATTCAGCTCGCGCGCAAGCCGCTTTGCATCCTCCAGCTCGAATTCAGGCTGAAACTCTGTTTTTACGTAATACGCCGTCGTTTTTTTTGCATACTTCTTCGCCATATACAGCAGATACGCCGAATCCACGCCGCCCGAAAACGCCAAAGCGACCGCCGGATATTTTATGAAAAAATCTTCTAATGTCATGTTTACAAATTATCCTTAAATCCTATATTCAAAAAAAGAAAGCACCCAAAGCCTTTACGGTCTGTGTGCTTTCTTAGCATACGATTCAAATTATTTTACTATAAACGAAACCTAGCGGCTTCCGTTTTCATAACATCATTATTATTTAAAATACCATAATGCTTCTGCATTTTAAACCGGCTTCATACCGGCTCAGATAATTATAAATTAAATGAAAAAATCAGTCAACATCAGGTATTTGCTTCTTACGCTTCTGACTCACTGTACTTCATGCATATCTCGTCGATAGTTCCGTCCTCTTTCAGCTTCGCGATAGATGCGTTTACCATATCCAGAAGCTCGGCGTCGTCAGCCCTTACGGCGATTCCGTACTGCTCGGATGAAAATGTCTCGTCGTCTTCTACTATCTTAAGGCCGCCGGCTTCCTCAACATACTGGTTTGCCGTCGCCGAATCGAGAACAACAACGTCGCATTTGCCGTTCTTAAGCTCCTGAACAGCCTCCGTGCCTTTCTTAAACGCTTCATAGTCATATCCAAGCTCCTGTACGGCGATCTCGCCTGTGAAGCCCTGTATAACCGCTATCGTCTTGCCTTCCATATCGGTAGCCTTTGTGATATCGGTATTGTCCTCCCTGACGATCATAACCTGCTTTGCCGTATAGTACGGGTCTGAGAAAACAACCTCCTCGCTTCGCTCATCTGTTATGGTCATTCCTGCAATAACAAGGTCGCACTGTCCGTTCTTAAGCGCAATAGTAAGTGAATCAAATTCCATGTTGTTGATGCTTACCGTAGCTCCGTTGTCCTCGGCGATCGTCTGGATAAGCTCCATATCAATGCCCTTGTATCCGTCTACGGAATCCTCGTCAGAATCTGCTGCCGGCTCTTCAAAAGGCGGGAATTCCGCGTTTGTTCCGACTACCCATGTATCTTCCCCAGCTGCTGAAGATTCCGCAGAAGCTTCCGACGAAGACTCCTGTGAAGAAGCTGAGGATGCGGAAGAAGACTCCTCTGTAGATGTTCCGCCGCACGCTGTCAAAATGCTTCCTGCCATCAAACCGGCAAGCGCCATAGAAAACAATTTTTTCGTGTTCTTTTTCATTTTATTCCTCCTGAAAATATATAAAATTTTTCTTTTGAAAAGCACAGCCGCCTTGCACTTATACGCTTACGCAGCCGTAGTTTTTTATAAAACCTTGCTTAAGAACTGGCGTGTACGTTCATTCTGCGGGTTAGAAAATACCTCTTTAGGGTCTCCGCTTTCCGCCACGATACCCTCGTCTATAAACAGCAGCCTTGTTCCGACCTCCCTTGCAAAGCCCATTTCATGGGTCACAATGACCATTGTCATACCGCGCCGGGCAAGTCCCTTTATTACGTTTAATACCTCCCCGACCATTTCCGGATCGAGTGCCGAGGTCGGCTCATCGAACAACATTATCTCCGGGTCCATTTCCAGCGCCCTTGCAATCGCTACGCGCTGCTTCTGTCCGCCCGAAAGCTTCGCAGGATATGAATCCGCTTTATCATCCAGTCCCATTCTTGAAAGTATCTTCAGCGCCTTTGTCTGTGCTTCTTCCTCGGTCATTTTTTTGAGCTTAACAGGCGCAAGCGTAAGGTTCTGCATAACCGTCAGATGCGGGAAAAGGTTAAAATGCTGGAATACCATTCCCATTTTCTGTCTGACCTGATTCACATCTACGCCTTTTTCATTGACCTTTCTTCCCTCGATTATCACGTCGCCCTCGTCCGGCTCCTCAAGCAGGTTCAGACAGCGCAAAAACGTGCTTTTGCCCGACCCTGACGGCCCAATTATAACGACGACCTCGCCCTTATCGACATGCTCGTCTATTCCTTTTAATACTTCATGCTTATCAAAGCTTTTATGTAGATTTTTTACTTCTATCATTGACATATCGGCATCACCTCTGCTCTGATTTGCGCAGCCGTTTTTCAAGTCTGTCCAAAATAACAGTCAGCACTTTGATTATCACAAAGTAAATAACTGCCGTTCCTATCAGCGGCATAAACGCGTTGTATGTCGCCGATTTGATGAAGTCTCCGGCTTTCTGTATATCCATAAGGCCGATATATCCGACAATAGCCGTTTCCTTTATCAATGTTATAAACTCATTTCCGAGCGCCGGAAAAATATTTTTCAGCGCCTGTGGAATGACGATGCTTACCATTGTCTGCCGTTCCGAAAGCCCGAGCGAGCGGCCCGCCTCCGTCTGTCCCTTGTCTACTGAAAGGATTCCGGCACGTATTACCTCCGCCACATATCCGCCCGAATTTATTCCGAAAGCGATCGACGCGATTATCCATTTTGGCCACATGACCTGCGCAAAGATAACAAAATAAATTATCATCAGCTGCGATACGCTCGGCGTACCTCTGATGATATCGGTATATACCTTTCCGATAACCCGAAGCCCTTTCTTTTTCGAAAGATTGCACATGGCTATCAGCAAGCCTATGATAATGCCAAGCGCAGCAGCCAGCAGTGATATTTTCACCGTCGTGCCTACGCCTTCGAGCAGCATCATATATCTGTCGTCACGAATAAAGCATTTCTCGAAATCTGCCGCTATTTCCGAAAACCAACCGCCCACTTTGTCTCCCCTTATCTGTGTTTTAAAGTTTTATAATAAAATTGGCTTAAACTTTACTTTACATATGCAGTATGGCATATCATACCGCAATATGAATATTTATGCAAGATATTCATAGCTTTTTTTATTTTTTGAATAAAAAGCAAAATCATCTGTTCATATATCCGATAGACGACAGCGTAGGAATATGCGCGGGGCATATGTCCCTGCATGCAAGCGATTTTGAACATCCGGCTGAAAAATGCTTTTTATATTCTTTTTTAATTTCCTTTTTTCGGTCCTCCGAAGAAGAATACAAAAGATACGCGCTGTTTGCGAACGCCGCTCCGAAAAATTTCTTTGAATCCTTTGTATAATTAGGGCATATCTCAAGGCAAAGTCCACATTTAAGACACTTCGCCGCGCTGTACTGGTGCTGAAATTCTTTCTTATCCGGCGCTGCTCTTTCGCCTAAATACATCATGGCCGCTTTCTGATACTCCTGTATCACCGAACGGTCTACGACCAGATCCGTAACTACCGGAAATTTTGTCAGCGGCTCAAGCACAAGTATTTTTTCGTTATCCGTATCGATAAACTCGCCGCACGCCAGCGCAGGCTGTCCGTTTATAACCATCGCGCAGCCTCCGCAGCTTTTCTGCATACAGCTGCACTCCCACTTTATCCTGCGGCACGGTCTGCCGTTTTCGTCTTCAAGATCGTCCCTGTAATTGAGCTGATCCAGTATGCCGGCGACCGTAATACGCCCGTTTCCCTCAAAATCGAATGTCTGCCAGTACGGTTTTTCTCCTGCGCTGTCCTGACGTTTTACCTTTATTTTCATTATGAATTTCCATTCCTCCGCCATTTAAGCTGCTATCTTATTCACTCTCAAACCTGATCCGTATCTCCCCGTCCGCAAATTCCGCAATTGAGCATTTACGAAACTCCTCTTTTGTCTCCGGGAAATCCGTCCTGTAATGCGCGCCTCTTGATTCCTCTCTTTCAAGCGCCGAAAGCATTATCGCCTTTGCCAAAACGGTCATATAATATATCCTGTAATTTTCGTAAACTGAAATAGACGGATCAAAATGAAGCGATCTTAATGTCTTAAGATAAAAATCAAGCGATTCTATCCCCTCTTCAAGTTCACTTTTCGTCCTTACGATGCCTAAATCTTTATTCATTATCTCTGCGATATTTCTCTGTATATAAACGGCCGGAAACAGGCTCTTGCTGTTTATAATGCTATCGAGCGCTTCCTGCTCACTTTTTATATACCCGTCGAAATCTTTTACCATTTCGTCATTTAATACGCTGCCATTCCGGTATATGGCCTGCGCCGCCGTCCTTCCCGAATGTACGGCCGCCATAAGCGAATTTCCTCCGAGGCGGTTCGCTCCGTGGTATTTCGACGCGGCCTCACCGACCGAGTACAGACCATCGATATTCGTCATATGATCGCTGTCCACGCGTATTCCGCCCATAAAGAAATGTATCGAGGGGTCTACCGGTATCGGCTCTTTGGTAACGTCAAGCCCGATATAATCCATGCACAGCTGATATACCTCCTCAAGCCGTTCATGTATAAGCTTTTCGCCAAGGAAAAAAATATCCAGATATACCTGCGACGGACAGTTGTATATTTCTCTTGAAACAATATCTCTCGGCATAAGGTTTCCGTTCTCGCCGTATTTATCCTCCATAAAATAAACAGGTGCGCCGTCCTTAATATAATAAAGGCGTCCGCCTTCGCCTCTTGACGCTTCTGTAATAAGCATGCGCTTATGGTCGGTTTCTATAGTAGTCGGGTGATACTGTATAAATTCGAGGTTCCTGAGCAAAACTCCCTGCGTAAAAAGCCTGCCGGCAGCATATCCGTCGCAAAGCTCTGAGCCCGTAGTCTTTCCGAATATTTTATTCTGCCCTCCCGTCGCGAATACGACCGCGTCGGCGTATATCGGAATCAGCCTGCCGGTATCAGGCTCAAAAAACAGCGCGCCGCAGCACCTGTTTTCAGAAATGAGCGCCGAATAAAAATACAAACCCTGACGTTTTTCTATGGCTCCCTTTATCTCATATTCAAGACATTTCTGAGTAAGCGCGGTAACTATCTGCTTTCCGGTAGACGCGCCCGCATATGCCGTCCTTTTTCTGCTCTGCCCTCCGAATGCCCTTACGCAAATACCGTTATCCGCGCTTCTGTTGAACATAACTCCCATTTCGTCGAGCCATTTAAGGTTTTCAGGAGCTTTTTCGCAAAATTTTAAAACGTCCGCCTCAGGCTCTATAAAGCAGCCGCCTTTTATAGTATCTTTTGCATGAAGCCCGGCGGAATCCCCGTTTTCTTCACCCGTATGCGCGTTAATTCCCCCTGCCGCCATTACGGACTGCGTGCGCTCAGGCTGCAGAGGCGCCACCAAAACCACTTTCATGCCAAGAGAAGCCGCTTCAATAGCTGCCGACATTCCTGATATCCCGTTTCCGATAACTAATATTTTCATATGCTGATACCTGTATATCCGAAAGTAAAACGATTGTTAAATGGTGCGTCATGGCTTTCAGCCGCCGAATCCCGTCCATGTAATGACAAATTTCAAAAGCGCGGCCGATGATATTATCATAAGAACAACGCAGATTATTTTTGACGCTATGTCCGCTTTCTTTTCTGCCGAATCAGACCTTACAAGTCCGACCGTGATAAACGAACGGCTGAGCGATACGCAAAGATGGACAAATATAGCCGCAAAAAATGCTATTTCCGTAACAAGAATAAACGCCTTATCCGAAACCGAAAGCGCTTCTCCGCTCACAATAAATCCGAACGCCTGCACATGCAGATGAAGCAGCGCGATAATTGCAAGTCCGCTTGCACGCTGCAGTATCACGCGCATATTGTTTTTTTTGTATCTTCTCAAATCAGTTCCGTCGTTCATAAAGAACAAAATAATGAGGCTTACGGCTATATGTATGACGGCAATAAAAGCCGTGCCATGCGCCATCGCCTTGCATAAATTAAAATCATACCATCCTGTCCACATCGAATACGACATCGTAGCCAGATGCGCTATTAAAAACGCTGTTAATATCCATGAACAGACAGCGTTTAATTTTTTTATCATCTTGTACTCCTTTTCGCTAGTAATATCCTATGTCTTTCCATGCAAGCATGTCAGCCATGACTTTGAGACCTTTGTATCAGAGCATTTTTCTCAATTCACTGATCGCACTTTGTATCAGGCTGCTTACATTCATATTTACAGCTCCGGCTACGATATTGTCGCAGTGGCTGACCGGGATAAGTATACGCTTCGCATTGCTCGTCGCGACTGCGTTCGCCATATTTGCCGTTATCTCCCCAAGCAGCGCGTCCGCAATCACGATACCTATAGACCCTACTATAACGTCCGCTTTCCTGCTGTTTACCACGACCGCGTTCTCGCCCGTGGCCGCTTTGTCCGCCCCCGCTTTTATCATTGCCGACGTCGCCGTAGAATTCGTTCCTACCGCCGTCACGACCGCGCCGGATATGTTCTCTTTTATCGCGCTGACGAGCTGCTTTCCTATTCCGCCTCCCTGCGCGTCTATCACAAGTATATTCATTTTTCGTTTCCTCCGTTTTGGTCATTATATATGAATAACGAAATGAATACAATAAATACAGATGGGGCTGTCGCATCAATGATTAGAAAATCATAGATGCGGCAGCATCTTTTTGCCATTTTTAAGCCGAAATATTCACTTCTTTTATTCCGTTTCTATAAAAAGGCAAACTCTAATAAACCTTTTCTGAAAAAAGGTTCACTTTCAGGATTTACTTTTGAACTGTCAAAATCAGGCGGTTTGTTTGAGTGGAAATAAATGACACCCTGTCCTTCCTGCCTGAATCTTATGATGAAGTTTGTTTATGTT
>DVOP01000045.1 GCA_018713465.1 Candidatus Alectryocaccobium stercorigallinarum
ATCCTGTCTGTATCCGTACATGCGGTTTACGGTTATCCCGTCCTCCTGCATATACAGCACCGGCAATGTAGCCTCAGCCATCGTCCTTGTACTGAAAGCGTCCTGCTTGTTCAGCATAAGCATAAAAAACATAAGGCTGCCTACAAAAACCGCAAACAGTATTAATATCTTAATTGCGATTTTTTTCATTTCATGCTCCGTTAAATAAACGTTCTTTCCGCTTGCCGCGGCTGTTACAGCGGCTATTATACTACAACATAAGAAAATTTACTATATCGGAAAATATCGGATTTAAAATCGCTTGTAATTTCTTTTGTTCTGTATTAGAATAAGCTTTACAGGTTATGAAGAGAGAAACCTAACGCACAAACAGTATAAGGAGGAGCTATTATGGCACGTAAAATCACAGACGCTTGCGTAAGCTGCGGTTCTTGCGAATCAAGCTGCCCTGTTGGAGCAATCTCTGCAGGAGATACACAGTACAATATCGACGCTGGTTCTTGCATAGACTGCGGAGCATGCGAAGCTACTTGCCCGACCGGAGCTATCGTAGAAGAATAATAGAAAAGAAATTAAACGGATGCGCGTATGCACATCCGTTTTTTCTATTTCTCCATACCTGTAAATTTTGTATAATCCGAAAGCCATACAAGGTTTACGGTACCTATCGGGCCGTTCCTCTGTTTTGCTATTATCAGTTCAGTAATTCCCTTCTGCTCAGAATCCTTATGATATACCTCGTCCCTGTACAAGAACATAACTATATCGGCGTCCTGCTCGATGGCTCCGGACTCACGCAGATCTGAAAGCATAGGCCTGTGGTCTGTACGTCCTTCTACCGAACGGCTCAGCTGCGAAAGGGCGATCACCGGTATATTGAGTTCTCTTGCAAGCATTTTAAGCCCTCTCGAGATCTCGGATATTTCCTGCTGTCTCGACTCGGCGCCCCTGCCGCGCCCGCTTCCGCTCATAAGCTGAAGGTAGTCGATTATAACTATATCGAGTCCCTGCTCAAGCTGGTACTTACGGCATTTCGAACGCAATTCCCTTATGGTTATTCCCGACGTATCGTCAATGATAAGACGCGAATTTCCTATTGCCTCAGCGCTTTCTATTAAACGGCCCCAGTCCTCGTCCTTTAGATTTCCGGTCCTAAGCGCCGTTGAATCTATCCTCGAACCCATCGAAAACAATCTGTTCACAAGCTGCTGCTTCGACATCTCAAGCGAAAAGATAGCTACCGCCTTGTTCTTTTTCAGCGCCATATACTCGGCAAGGTTCAGCACGAACGAGGTTTTTCCCATGGCCGGCCTTGCTGCGAGAATAATAAGATCCGAATTCTGGAAGCCCGCCGTCTTATAATCGAGGTCGGTAAATCCCGACGGTATTCCCGTTACGCTGCTCTTAGTCTTCGACGCCTTTTCGATATTTTCAAGCGTTTCAAGCACGACCTGGCGGATAGGCACGAAATCCTTCGTGTTTCTTTGCTGG
The DNA here is from genome assembly GCA_018713465.1 of Candidatus Alectryocaccobium stercorigallinarum. Classification (GTDB taxonomy): domain Bacteria; phylum Bacillota; class Clostridia; order Lachnospirales; family Lachnospiraceae; genus Alectryocaccobium; species Alectryocaccobium stercorigallinarum. The sequence goes on from DVOP01000045.1 coordinate 1,492, forward strand.
AATACCTTGAAAAGCTTTTTTTCGGCTTCCTCGAGCGTATCCTCAGCGCGTCCTGAATCCAGATAGCACGAATTCTCAACCTCCTCGGACGTCTTTATAAGCTTCCTTAAGATCGATTTTTCGCCGACTATGCGCGCGTAATCCTTAACATTCACCGAAGTCGACTGAGTCCTGAAAAGATCCCTTACAAAATCCATGTCCGAGATCTCCTCCGGCACGTTTTTCTTGCGGAGCTGTTCCTGAAGCGTAACAAGATCGACCGCTATTCCGGCGTTATACAGCTCGACTATCGCGTTAAAAACTATGCCGTACTGGTGCTGATAGAAATCGTCTGCGGATATCATCTCCAAAGCTATCTCTATCGCTTCCTTATCCATAAGCATTGAGCTGATCACCGACTGCTCGGCTTCTATGTTGTGCGGAAGTATTCTTTTTACAAGTGACTCCTCCATAGTTGATCTCCGTTTCAGCAGAAGCGCTGTTAAAACTTATTCTTCCGTTACAGATACTTTAAGCGGTACTATGACCTGCTGATGAAGTCTTATATTGACTTCCGTCTGGCCTATCGTCTTTATCGGGCCGCTCATCTGCAGCTTCTTCTTGTCTATATCGAGCCCTAGCTGGCTTTTTATGGCTTCGCTTATTTCCTTTGCTGCTATAGAGCCGAAAACTTTTCCGCCCTCGCCCGCTTTAAGCGACATTTTTATGCTGCTGTCCTTGATCTTTTCGCCCAATTCCTTTGCCGCCGCAAGCTCTTCCGCCGCTACTTTTTCTTCATGTGCCTTTTTGAGCTTAAGATCATTCAGATTTTTAGGCGTAGCCTCAACTCCAAGTCCCTTAGGTATGAGCATGTTTCTGGCATAGCCGTCGCTCACGTTTATTATATCTCCCTTTTTTCCCTGTGATTTAACATCTTCAAGCAATATTATTTTCATATCAGATCTCTCCTCCGTCCTGCATTTCCTCAAGCAGCCTGCACAGACGTTCTTCAGCCTCTTCAAGAGTAACTCCTGTAAGCTGGCAGCCGGCCACATTCAGATGTCCGCCGCCGCCGAGCCTTTCCATTATTATCTGTACGTTGACCTCGTCTATGGCTCTGGCGCTTATAAATACTTTCTCGCCGTTTTTACTAAGTACAAAAGAAGCTTTTACGCCGACTATATTAAGAAGCTCGTTAGCCGCCTGAGCTCCTACTACGGACGGCTGTCCGCTTGCGATAGACGGACACGCCGATATCGCAAAGCACCCTCTGAACAGTTTTACGTTCCTTACAGCCTCGCCTTTCGCAAGATAGTCTTTCATGTCCTCTCTGAACATTTTGCGAACCCTTGTTACGTCAGCTCCGCTTCTCCTTAAGTAAGCGGCGGCCTCAAACGTACGTACTCCCGTCTTCTGTACGAAATTATTTGTATCGAGCACTATGCCGGCGTAGAGCACGTCGGCCTCAGTACTTTTAAGCTTCATATCGTCCGAGAAATACTGCAGTATTTCCGCGACCATTTCGCACGCCGACGACGCATAAGGCTCTATGTATGACAACATCGCTGTCTTTATGGCGTTTCCGCTCTGGCGGTGATGGTCGAGCACTACGATATTCTTAGTCATATACAGCAGCTCTTCGCATTCCGTATAGTCCGCTTTGCTCGTATCGACAACGACCAGAAGCGTTTTTTCATCGACAAGCTCCTTAGCCTCATCGCATGTTACAAGCAGCTTTTCGTCATATGAACCATCGTTTCTGAAAATATCCAGAAACGGCTTGAGCGCTATCGACTCATTGTCATAGACGATGTGCGTCCTCTTATTCAAGGTCTGCGACGCCCTGAAAATACCTATTGCAGCGCCGAACGCGTCTACGTCCATTATTTTATGGCCCATTACAACGACTTTTTCGGCAACAGAAATAAATTCATGCAGCGCGTGCGCCTTTACTCTTGCTTTTACCTTTGTATTTCTTTCAACGCCAGGGGCTTTTCCTCCGAAATACCGTATGCCGTCGCCGTTTTTAACGACTACCTGGTCGCCGCCTCTGCCAAGCGCGAGATCTATGCATATCCTAGACGCTTCAAGGTTTTTCACATAAGAGCCCTGATTGCAGCCGATACCCATGCTGACAGTTACTGAAATGTCGTTATCCGTATTTATTTCCTTTATATCCTCAAGGATAGAGAAATTGTGCTCGGCTATCTTTCTCATCGAGCTCGTTCTCATCAATACGAGGTACTTGTCCTTTTCATATTTTCTCACAAGACAGTCGAAGCCGTTGAAATACTGGTTTATCTTCCTGTCTATCAAAGCGGTAAGAATAGATCTGCTGACCTCCTCCACGCTTTCAAGCGCTTCCTCATAGTTGTCAAGATAAAGCGTAGCAGTGACCATTGTCTCGTCTTCGTACTTCTGCATGTATTCATACAGCCTTGTCTCGTCAAACAGAGCTACCGCGTATATCTTTTTCAGATCTTCCCTGTCCAGATCGGGGAAATTATAAACCGCAAGCATATCGTCCTGCGAAATAAGCCTTATGCTCGCCCTGTATTTATAATTGTCATATATAAAACTGAGATCTGTCTGAGAGCCCATTCTCGGAAGCTTTTCTATCTTTATTTCCGGAAAAAGCTCGTTTACGGGCTTGAGCTTAAATCTCTCCATGTCGTCACCAAGAGACATGAACGCCCTGTTTCCCCACAGCAGCCTCATATCCCTGTCGATAAGGAACAGCGGGAAATCGAACTGATCCATCATTCTGTTCTGAATAGTCGCATACGCAGAAACAAAGCCTACGAGTTCGCTTAAGACCCTGCGCTTTTTATAATAAAAATAAATTATCGCTATGACAGCATACGCAACTACCCCGGCTGTCATTATAAGGCCGGAATAAAAATCCCTTATATAAACAAGAATATTTATCCCGATAAGCAAAATGAGCATCAACATCATAAATGTAAGATAGCTTTGCGTCTGCCCGTTTTGTCCTGTATGTTTTTTATCCATTTCACTTTCCATGCACAGCCTCCGGCCGGTCCATTTTACACTTAAGTCCAGAACGGCGGTCGGTAATTATCCGGCCGCCAAAATCAATCAAAATTCGTGATAACGTTTAATCTTTCAACGGAAAGGAAGCTCCTCGTCTATTCCGTCGGGAATATTCATAAATCCGTCGTCAGATATAGGATCGGCCGCCTCCTGTCTCTGCGGAGCCGCCGAATACGACGAGCCGGCATTATCGGAAGCGTTCTTGCTCTCTACAAACTCCTGCTCCTCTATAACGACATCGGTCGTGTAAACCTTGTTTCCGTCGCGGTTTGTATAGCTTCCCGTCTGTATACGTCCTGTAACGGCTATCTTTATTCCCTGATGAAGATATTTTTCAGCAAATTCAGCGGCTCTGCCGAATGCGACGCATCCGATAAAATCCGCGGTCTGGTCTGAATCTCTCCTAAAACGTCTGTCGACCGCAAGAGTGTATCTCGCCACAGCCGTAGAATTCTCGCCTGCCGAATAACGTATATCCGGATCTCTTGTAAGTCTTCCAACTAAAATAACTTTATTCATTTTTTCTCCATTCTGTAATAAATGTGAGGCACATTTAATTCGTTGTCGCAGCTACCGGAATAATAGCATATTATAATATCAAAGTCAAAGCGCCTTTATTTGTGCCAATACTTCGCCGATAGGCTCGGTTATGACAAGATCGGCTCCTGCGTTTTTACCTGTCGCGCCCTTATTTAAAAGCACTATCTTATCTCCGCCAAAATAATCTATAAGCCCTGCAGCAGGATATACAACGAGCGACGTGCCTCCGACTATGAGTACGTCCGCATTTCTTATCGCGTATATTGAGGCGCTTATCGTATCCGAATCCAGACTTTCCTCATAGAGCACGACGTCAGGCTTTACCATACTGCCGCATTCGTCACAGAGCGGAACGTCGACGGAATCGTCAACATATTTCGCGTCGAAAAATTTTCCGCACTTCATGCAGTAATTTCTGTGTACGCTTCCATGCAGCTCATAAACGACTTTACTTCCGGCGGCCTGATGAAGTCCGTCTATATTCTGCGTTACTACGGCTTTCAGCTTTCCAGCTTTTTCAAGCTCGGCCAGCTTTAAATGCGCGGCGTTCGGCTTCGCGTCAAGCGCAAGCACCCTGTCTTTATAAAATCTGAAAAACTCCCCGGGCTTGCGCATAAAAAACGTGTGGCTTAAGATAGTCTCCGGCGGATAATCATATTTCTGATTATATAACCCGTCGACGCTCCTGAAATCCGGTATCCCGCTTTCCGTAGAAACCCCGGCTCCTCCAAAAAAAACAATATTGTCATGTTCGTCGATTATCTTCTGAAGTTCTTTTATCTTATCCATAAGCGCCTCCTTAACGGCCGCATAAACCGCTCTTTTCCGGCAAACGTCAGCTTTCGCTTACCCGTATACCCTGAACAACGAATCTTCCCTCTCCGTATGATGAGGTGCATGTTGAAAGAGTCACGACTTTGCTGTTTTCATCATACTCGCCGAGCGGAAGCTGGACTACCGACTGCGACGCTCTTGTCGTTATATAATCGGTAAATTCCTGCGACGGCCCCGAAAACAGCGTATAGGCGTTTCCGTCTGACACCGTATATTCCATACTGAATATCTTATATTCATACGATCCGTCCGGAGTGATTATCCAGAACGAATCGTCTAAAAGATAATCCTCATATTCATAAATAAAATGCAGCTTGGCAAACATGGACAGATCCTTCATATTATGTCCGTATATTATCGTATTCGGGTCGGAAAAATCCGGGCTGTTCTGATATTCCATAAAAATCGAACCTGCGAAGTTTTCTGTTCCCTCTACCGTCCTGTGAAGATAATAATCATTATCGTCCGCCTGAACTATCGGATAGCTTATATCCTCAACCCCTATATATATCCAGCCTATTACGTCGGGATTTATGCTCTGCAAGGCTTCAAAATCGACCGTTATCGGCGGCGTATGCGCTTCTTCTGAAGTTTCCGTGCTTTCCTGCTGCGAAACCTCCTCCGTTTCATCTTCAGTCTCATCGGCAGCGCCTGCCTGCGTAGTATACTGCTTCAAAGCGACATATTCGTCGTCCGCCTGCTTATATGAAAGCGCTATGGATATGAGCCTGAATCCCGCATACGCGGCAACCGCTATACAGACTATAAATATTATCAAAAAAACCTTGCTGCTCTTTTTTTTGCCTTTTCCCTGTTTAGACATTTATATCATGGCTCCTCGATCGTCTTTGAATCGATCACTTCTTTTATCTGCTTAATAAATTCTTCGAGGCTTACCTGCCCTTTGTCTCCGCCTGATCTTGTACGTACTGAAACAAGACCCTCTTCCTCTTCTTTCGCTCCGACTATGAGCATATACGGGATCCTCTTGTTCTGGGCTTCGCGGATCTTGAATCCTATTTTCTCGGAACGGTTATCCGCAGTCACGTCAACTCCGGCTTTCGCAAGAGCCGCGCGTACTTTCTCCGCATAATCCGTATATTTGTCGGATATCGGAAGAACGCGTACCTGCTCCGGACACAGCCATACCGGGAACTTGCCGGCGTATTTTTCGATAAGCCATGCGAGCGTTCTCTCATAGCAGCCGATAGATGTCCTGTGGATTATATACGGACGGATCTTATCGCCGTTCTGATCGATATAATACATATCAAAGTTCTCGGCTATCGCGCAGTCAAGCTGGATAGTGATCATCGTATCTTCTTTTCCGTATACGTTCTTTGCCTGAATATCTATCTTCGGGCCGTAGAACGCAGCCTCTCCGTCAGCCTCGACAAATTTAACGCCTTTATGTATGAGGACTTCACGTATTTTGTCCTGAGTAGTATTCCAGTAATTCTCATCGCCTAAGTATTTCTCGCGGTTGTTGGGATCCCATTTTGAAAGACGGTATGTAACGTCGTTCTGAAGTCCCAATGTAGTCAGGCAGTACATAGCAAGCTCGAGGCAGTTGCTTATCTCTTCCTCCGCCTGGTCCGGACGTATTACGTTATGTCCCTCTGATATAGTAAACTGGCGTACACGGGTAAGGCCGTGCATTTCGCCTGAATCCTCTTTTCTGAAAAGGGTAGATGTCTCTCCCATTCTGTACGGAAGATCCCTGTATGATTTCTGTGAGTTTTTATATACATAGTACTGGAACGGGCATGTCATCGGACGCAGCGCCATGCACTCCTTGTCGTCAGGATCACCGAGTACGAACATACCGTCAAGATAGTGATCCCAGTGTCCTGATATCTTATAAAGATCGCTCTTTGCCATAAGCGGAGTTTTTGTACGGACATAGCCCCACTCTTTATCCTCAAGGTCTTCTATCCATCTTTGCATCTTCATTACCATCTTAGTTCCGTTCGGAAGAAGAAGAGGAAGCCCCTGACCTATTACGTCTACCGTTGTGAACAATTCAAGCTCACGTCCGAGTCTATTATGGTCGCGCATCTTTATATCTGCCAAATGCTCCATATATGCGTCAAGCTCTTCTTTTGAAGCAAAAGCCGTACCGTATATCCTCTGGAGTCTGGCTTTATTTTCATCGCCTCTCCAATATGCCATTGAAGACGAAAGGAGCTTGAAGGCTTTGATATTCTTTACGCTCGCCATATGCGGTCCCGCGCAAAGATCCACAAAATCGCCCTGCTCATAGAAAGATATCTCCGAGTCTTGCGGAAGATCTTCTATAAGCTCTACTTTATACGGCTCCTCGCGTTTCTGCATATATTCTATAGCCTCGTTTCTCGGAAGCGTGAAACGGCTTAGCTTATTTCCCTTTTTGATTATCTTTTTCATTTCTTTTTCGATAGCGTCAAGGTCGTCTCTTGAGAACGGCTCCGCCTCGAAGTCGTAGTAAAATCCCTCGTCAATAGCCGGTCCTATCGCCAGCTTAGCGTTCGGGAAAAGATTTTTGACAGCCTCGGCCATTACGTGCGAAGCTGTGTGGCGCATAACTCTAAGCCCCTCCGGATCCTTTACGGTGATAAGATTTAATGTGCAGTCGTCTTTAAGCTCAGTGCGGATATCGCAAACCTCTCCGTTCACTTCTCCCGCGACCGTCGCCCTTGCGAGACCCTCGCTTATATCATACGCTATATCAATAATGCTCTTCGGAGCGTCATATTCCTTTACTGAACCGTCTTTTAATGTGATCTTCATCTTTCCTACCTCTTAGACATAAATTCTTTTAATTTAATTTTCATAAGCTCAAGCGCTTTCCCGCGGTGGCTTATCTTATTTTTCTCCTCCGGCCGCAGCTGGGCCGTGCTTAAGCTCATATCCGGAAGATAAAATATCGGATCGTACCCGAAGCCGTTTTCTCCGCGCTCCTCATATCCTATCTTTCCCTCTATTGTTCCGCGTGTCGTAAGCGCCGTTCCGTCCGGAAGCACCGCCGCAATCGCCGCCACAAAGCGCGCGGTTCTTTTTTCGGGCTCTACGCCCTCGAGTCTGTCTATTATATTTTGATTCTTAACGCTGTACGGCGTATCCTCGCCCATATATCTTGCCGAATAAATACCCGGCTCTCCATTAAGCGCGTCGACCTCAAGACCCGAATCGTCTGCCATTACTATAACATCTTTGTCGTCAAGCTTCGTAACAAGCGCTTTCGCCTTTATAACGGCATTCTCTTCAAATGAATTTCCGGTCTCCTCCGGCTCTGAAATAACGCCGGTCTCCTTCATAGAGATGACAGGCATGTCCAAATCGCTCAATATCTGCCTGACTTCCTTCATTTTGCCTTCATTTCCGGTTGCAAATACTATTTTCATTGCTGTGTCCTTTTCGGCGGTTTCGGACCCAAATACTGATAAAAATAGGTCTTCATCATGCCGTTATATATCTTTCTGTTTTTATCTGCCGTTCTTCCTATATACTTCTGCGCGTCCCCGTATGACGTTATGAGATACATCGACCATGTGTCAAGTCTTGCGAACCGTTCTCCGAGCGTCTTATATATATCAGCAAGCTCGTCAGTGACAAGCCTCTCTCCGTATGGAGGGTTCGTTATTATAAATCCGTATTTCCCCGGGTGCGAAAGCTGTGCGACGTCTCTTTGCTGCAGGTGGATAAGCTTTTCCACTCCCGCGAGCTTCGCGTTTTCCCTCGCCATCGACACGACTTCAGGATCGATGTCATATCCCTGGATATCCGTTTTTATATCCAGATCAAGCCTGTCGTTCGCCTCTTCCCGCGCGTCGCTCCAGCACTTTGCCGGAATTATATTCGTCCATGCCTCCGAGAGGAAATCCCTCTTAATACCGGGAGCCATATCCGCGGCCATCATAGCGGCTTCTATGGCAAAGGTCCCGCTTCCGCAAAACGGATCTACAAGTATACGGTCGCCTTTCCACGGCGTAAGCATAAGCAGCGCCGCGGCAAGCGTTTCGGTTATTGGAGCTTTTACCGTATGTTTCCTGTAACCTCTTTTATGAAGCGATACGCCCGTCGTATCGAGTCCTATCGTGACGACGTCTTTAAGTATTGCTACTCTTATAGGATAAGACTCTCCGCTTTCTTCAAACCAGTCGGTCTTATACTTTGTCTTAAGCCTGTCTACAATGGCTTTTTTCATTATAGACTGTATGTCTGAAGGACTGAACAGCTTGCTTTTTACCGAATTCGCCTTGGCTACCCAGAATTTTCCGTCCTTCGGGATAAACTCCTCCCACGGCAGCGCCTTCGTATTCTCAAAAAGCTCGTCGAAGGTCTCGGCTTTAAATTCGCCGACCTTCCACAATATCCTCTCGGTCGTACGAAGAAACATGTTTGCATATGCGCATGCTTCCTCATCTCCGAGGAAGGTCACTTTTCCGTCTTCGACTTTGGAAATTTCATATCCGAGATCGTTTATCTCTCTTTTCAGTACCGCCTCTAATCCGAAATGACAAGGCGCTATAAATTCGTAAAGCTTCATCTGCACACTCCTGAAATCTTCAAATCATTATACATAAGAAAATTTTCTTTTGCAATAGAATGGGACCGTCCGGTTTTAAGCTTTACAAAACTTTACAAAATCATCAATGCTCACTATAGTTAAAAATATAAAACGCGGTAAAGGAGATACGAATGTCTAAGATAGCTATAGTAACGGGAGCGTCCTCCGGTCTTGGAGAAGAGTTTATCAAAAATCTTGGAAATGAAGATATCGACGAAATATGGGCGATCGCGAGAAGACGCGAACGGCTTGAAGCTCTTGCCAACATTTCTTCCGTTCCGGTACGCCCGGTGCCTATGGATCTGACCGATAAAGAAAATATCAGCCGGCTTAGTGAAATGCTCTCCGACGAAAAACCCGAGATACATATCCTTATAAACGCCGCAGGTTTTGGGAAAATAGGTCTTACCGAAGATATCGGCCGCGATTCATTAGATAAGATGATAGACTTAAACTGCAGAGCCGCAGTAGACGTGACTCTTCTTTGTATACCATATATGCCAAAGGGCAGCCGTATACTTGAAATCTGCTCTACCGCCGCTTTTCAGCCGTTTCAGTTTTTAAACGTGTACGCGGCTTCAAAAGCGTTTTTATACAGGTTCAGCCGCGCGCTCTATATAGAACTGCGTCCGAAAAAAATATCCGTGACCGCCGTATGCCCTTACTGGATACGCGACACGGAATTTATCCCGACCGCAAGATCGGGCAGAAACAATACAGCTATCAGACATTTTCCGCTTTCCTCAAAAAAGAAAAGCGTCGCCCGCATAGCGCTGAACGACAGCAGGCTAAGACTTCCGGTTTCCACACCCGGTATCATGTGCACGCTTCACCGCATAGCGGCAAAATTCATTCCGAGCTGCCTCATGTGCCTCATCTGGAGCGGCCTGCGAAGGATATAAATCATTCCTCCTCAGGCGGCTCCCCGTCGTCTATGATCTGGCATGTGCGCCCGCTCGCCACTACCACTTCCCCGTCAAGCAGCCGGTAGCGCTGCTGCTCGGTAGTCATGCCGTTGACGCGCGTCCAAAAATCCATCTCCGGAACGTCAAATCCGTTTATAACATATCTCATCTTTTTCCTCTTTCTGCTTGATCCGCTTTTACATAGCCAAAGCCTTACGGTCAACGCCTTTTTCTCATAAACAAGCCCGACAGCCCGCGGCGTTTTTTATATTTCTCATTCAGCACTATCGCTGCTGAAGATTTCAGCGATCTGTACGCCTGATTATCCGGGTATTCCTTTACGAGCACCTCCCAGATATCATAGGCATTTTTCAGCATGTCGCGGTCGGGCTTCCTGCGGTTTAATATCCCCGCCTCAAAATACAAAAGCGCAAGGCTGTTATAGCTTTTTGGGGTACGCAGTTTTTCCGCGGCGTTTTTTCCAATTGAAATCGCTTCGCCGTAAAACTCCGCGGCTTTTTCCATATTTCCTATATCTTTGCATATCGCTCCAAGGTTCCCGCAGCTCGAAGAATAATCTACTGCGGATTTTGCTGTTCTTTTTTCCTCATACAAATCCTTGCAGATTTTATAGCTCTGCAAATGATATTCCAAAGCGCCGTTGAAATCTCTTTCCTCCTTGCACGCAAAAGCCAGACTGTCATAGACACGCGCAAGATTTATCCGCGCTTCATCGGTGCCGTATTCTTTTTCCTGCTTCTTTGCTTCTTCAAGTTCAGTTTCGTATTTTTCCCTCTCAGGGGTTTTTTTATTTCTCACAGCCCCGTGCTCCCCAAATCACTAAATCCTTAAAATCGCCTTCATTTATCGTTTGATTTATTATACTATGAGCGATCGAGCTTTAAAATAACATATTTTTAAAACATCATTGTAAAAACCGCCAAATTTAAAATGTGTTTTTTTGGTGAATTTTTGTAAATTTAAATCGTATACTATTGACTCTATGCGATTGATATGATACTATCGTTTTTGTTTCAAATAAATACTTTTTTAAACGCTTTTGCATCAACAAAATAATTTTTGATTGAAAACAAATATTTTTCTTAAAAAAGGAACATGCTATGAACGAAGCCGAGATAATCTTAAAATTCAAGGAACGCAACCTGCACTGCGGCGAGCTTATCAAGCGCATAAACGAGCAGCTTGCCAAATTTGCAAACAGCCATATGAAAAAAAACGGCGTTACTTTCACACAGCTTAAAATGCTGATGGTATTAAACATTGCTGAAGGCGGCAGCGCTACTCTTAAAGAGCTTGAAAAATTCTTCCGCACAGCCCAGTCTACTACCGCAGGTATAGCTTCAAGGCTTGAAAAAAACGGATTTATAGAAAGCTATACAGACCAGCAGGATAAGCGTATAAAGCATGTGCATATAACAGAAAAAGGACGCAAATGCTGTCAAAACTCGATCAAAAGCATTGAAGCGGGCGAAAGGGATCTTCTATCTCCTCTGACCGCGGAACAGCAGCAGCAGTTTATGTCTTATCTTCAAAAAATATACGACCATATAAAAAACAAATGATGTTTCGTTCATATAAACGAAACATCGTTTTTAAATATATAAATCAATCGCATGCTATCAACATTTGTATGATGCCAAGGCCGAAAAGCCATACATTTCATACTTTTATGAAAAAGCACGATCTTGAAACCTGAACAAACATTAGAAAAAAGCTATTTTTCGCAGAAAAACGAGCGTTTTCGAATGGCTGCAGCATTGTGCAGGCGCTAAGCGCGGAGCAATGCGCAGTATTATACAAAAATATCAAACTCAAGGAGGGAACCAGACATGTTAAAAGCTTTAGGCAAGTGTATCGGGCAGTATAAAAAAGACACAATACTGGCCCCTGTTTTTACAACGCTTGAAGTCATAATGGAAATTTTAATACCTTTTGTCACGGCGATGATAATCGACGAAGGCATACAGGTGCAGAACATGCACAATATCGTTTTTTACGGCGTCATAATGCTGGGACTGGCTTTCCTAAGCCTCTTCTTCGGAGTACAGGCCGGAAAATACGCCGCGTCCGCCTCAACAGGACTTGCGTGCAACCTAAGAGAAAACATGTACGGAAATATACAAAAGTTCGCGTTTTCCAATATCGATAAATACAGCACAGCAGGTCTTATCACGCGTATGACGACCGATGTGACAAACGTACAGAACGCGTTTCAGATGATCCTGCGTATAGCGGTAAGATCACCAGTAATGCTCATATGCAGCATGTTCATGTGCTACATGATAAACGCACAGCTCGCAACAGTATTTGTCATCGCGCTTGTCATACTTGCCGCAGGACTGTTCCTTATCATGGGATTTACGATACCGGTTTTCAAAAAGGTATTCCGCAAGTACGACGACCTGAACGCGAGCGTTCAGGAAAATGTCTCCGCGATTCGGGTTGTCAAATCATTCGTGCGCGAGGATTACGAAACCAAGAAGTTTTCAAAGGCTTCCGATAACCTTTACAGGCTGTTCGTCAAAGCCGAATCGATACTGGCGCTCAACAGCCCGGTGATGATGTTCGTTATATATGCAAGCATTATCGCTCTTTCATGGCTCGGCGCGCATTATATAGTCATCGGGGGCATGACGACCGGAAACCTTACTTCCATGTTTTCATATGTAATGGGAATGATGATGTCTCTCATGATGCTTTCGATGGTCGTCGTTATGATAACTATGAGTATCGCAAGCGCAAACCGTATCGCCGAAATACTCGAGGAAAAACCGGATATGACGAATCCTGAAAATCCCGTTATGGAAGTCAAAGACGGAAGCATAGACTTTAACCATGTGAATTTCTCATACGAAAACGGAAGCGGCGAGGACGTGCTTCACGACATAGACCTGCATATAAAATCAGGCGAAACTATTGGTGTTATCGGAGGAACCGGCTGCGGAAAATCCAGCTTTGTAAACCTCATAAGCCGTCTGTACGACGTGGAATCGGGCTCAGTTAAGGTAGGCGGCATAGACGTCCGCCAGTACGACATGGACGTGATACGAAACAACGTCGCTGTGGTCCTGCAGAAAAACGTACTGTTCTCCGGAACGATACTCGACAATCTCCGCTGGGGCAAAGAGGACGCTACCGAAGCCGAATGCAAGGAAGCCTGTGTACAGGCGTGCGCCGACGACTTTATCGAGAACTTCCCGGATAAATATAATACCTGGATCGAACAGGGCGGCACAAACGTCTCCGGCGGTCAGAAGCAGAGGCTATGCATAGCCCGCGCGCTTCTGAAAAAGCCGAAGGTGCTCATATTAGACGATTCTACGAGCGCCGTCGATACCGCGACCGACGCTAAAATACGGGAAGCGTTCGCAACCAAGATACCGGGAACTACCAAGCTCATAATCTCGCAGAGGATATCGAGCGTGGAGAACGCGGACCGCATACTCGTTCTTGACGACGGCGTTATAAGCGGCTTTGACACACACGAGAAGCTGCTCGAAAGCAATCCTATATATCAGGAGATCTACGACGCGCAAATGAAAGCCGGCGGCGATTTCGATGAAAAAGCAGGCTGATACTTATAAGACTAACTATTAAAGAAAGTCAAGAAAAAACAATTTAAAATAAAATCTTCTAATTTAATGGCAGCGGATGTTCCGCTGCAATCAGTACCTTGAAAACTGCACGACAAAAAGAGCATTAAACAAATGCTCAGGAATGGGAGAAATATCACTGTTATTTATGCAGCTTTATATACCGTATGTGATTTTTCCATACTGTATATCAACCGGACAAGCTTTTTAACAGCATGTGATACGGCCACATTATAATGCTTTCCTTCGGCACGCTTTTTGGCGAGGTATTCCCTGAATGCCGGATCCCAGATACATACAAATTTGGCGGCGTTAAATAAGGCATATCTAAGGTAGCGCGAACCGCGCTTTTCCATATGTGCATGGCAGCTGTTAAACTGGCCTGACTGGTATACAGAAGGCGAGAGGCCGGCATATGCGAGAAGCTTATCAGGTGAAGCGAACCTGCTGATGTCGCCGATTTCAGCAATGATCATGGCACCCATGCGGTAACTTATGCCGGGTATAGACAGGATAGGGGGATTTAACGCATCCATGACCGAATTTATAGACGCTTCTATTTCTGATATTTCGGAATCAAGTTCACGTATCAGGTGGATAGTGTGCCTAAGTTCAAGCGATTTGGCAGGCATGTAAGAGCCTATGGAGTTTCTTGCGGCATTGCGTATTAAAACAGCCATATCTTTGCCGTAATGTCCTTTTGAAGATGTATACAACAGGTTAGAAAGCCTTGTAAGGTGTGCGGAAGCTACTAAATGGGCGCCGGGGAACTCACAAAGGAGAGAATATACGGAGGAGATATGAAGCGTTGGGACAAGCTGCTCCAGCTCAGGGAAGAGAATGGAAACAAGCCTTGAGATTGATACTTTAAGTTTTGAACGTGCCTTAACTTTGTCAAAACGGTAACGGGTTAGTGACTTAAGTTCCTCATTATGGTAAGATGAGTCCGAGTAGGATTTCAAGTTTACATCGGACATGAGCATAAGGGCAATCGTATAGGCATCTACCTTATCAGTTTTTGTCTGTCTAAGGCTAAGACTTTTTCTGTACAGACAAGTATGAAGAGGATTGATAACATACGGCTTAAGACCGTTCTTGATGAGGAAGGCCATAAGGTTGAAGCTGTAATGGCCGGTTGCTTCAAGTCCTACTTTTATATTTTCTGACTGTCCAGAAACAGTATGGATAATCTGAAGAAGGCTGTTAAAGCCATCAATAGAGTTTGGGAAAGAAAAAGGTTTAACAACGACCTCCCCGTTATCATTGGTGATACAACAGTCATGCTTATCTTTGGCGACATCAATTCCAACATAGATCATAGTGAATCTCCTTAAAAAAATTTGATACTGTGTTAAACCCACAAGAACTCATTGCGGTTGTAACCTACTTCAAAATAAACCGTCGTGCGGTATCTAACTGATTAACAAACAGGCAAAGAGACTGTGGCTGTAGCCTTTTTGAAACCATCAAGTGGTAGGAGGACGAACCAGTCCACAGTATCTTAAATAAACATAGCCTAACCTGTAGAAAAGGTAAAGAATGGCTATAAATCTAATAGTAGGAGGACAACAATGGCTGAAACACAAAATACCGCGAAAGTTCCGTCCGGACCCGGCGGACCCCGCGCAATGGCGCGCACAGGCCGCACCGATACGGACGCCCTGAAGCGTATAATAAAATATATATTTAAATACAATAAAGCGGCGCTTATCGTCGTTATGGTGAGCATAGTCATAACAGCTCTCGCTAACCTCAGCATGACATTATTCATGCGCGAACTGATCGACAGCTATATAATGCCGCTCATGTCGGCTGCAAACCCCGATTTTGCTCCGCTTGCCGCAAGGCTTATGCAGTTAGGCGTAGTCTTAGGCGTCGGCATACTGTGTGCATACGCATACAACAGGATAATGGTATATGTCGGCCAGGGCACGATGAACCGCTTGAGAAAGCAGCTTTTCGCCCATATGGAGACGCTGCCGATAAAATATTTCGATACCCACCCGCACGGCGATATCATGTCGGTTTATACAAACGACGTCGATACATTAAGACAGCTTATAGGCCAGAGCTTACCGCAGCTGTTCAACTCCTGCATAAGCATTATTTCAACGCTCATAAGCATGATAGTACTGGATATCCCGCTTACACTTCTGGCTGTAGGAATGATATTTCTCATGCTGTTCACAACCTCACGCTTAAGCAAAGTCTCCGGGAAATATTTCATAGACCAGCAAAGAGACTTAGGCTCTGTAAACGGATATATAGAAGAAATGATGGAAGGACAGAAGGTCGTTAAGGTTTTCTGCCACGAAGAAAAATCCTTCGACAAATTTAAAGAGTTAAACAATTCGCTCAGAAACAGCGCGAATAGCGCGAACAAAATAGCCAGTATAATGATGCCGATAAACGCAAACTTAGGAAACATCAGCTATGTGCTCTGCGCCATAGTCGGCGGCGTTCTGGCTCTTAACGGCTTCGGACTTACGATAGGTACTCTCGTTTCCTTCATGAACCTCAACAAGAGCTGTACACAGCCCATCATACAGATAAGCATGCAGCTGAACAGCGTGCTCATGGCTTCGGCAGGGGCAGGCAGGGTATTCAAAATAGTGAACGAACAGCCCGAACAGGATAACGGCTATGTCGAGCTCGTAAACGCTAAAGAAGATCCCGACGGAAATTTGACTGAAACGTCTGAAAAGACCGGCATATGGGCATGGAAGCATTATCATAAGGACAGCGGCACTACCACGTATACAAAGCTTGAAGGCGATGTTACCTTCGACGGAGTCGACTTCGGATATACCGACGACAAGATGGTACTGCACGACATAAAGATGTACGCCACTCCTGGTCAGAAGATAGCCTTCGTCGGAAGCACAGGCGCAGGCAAGACCACCATAACGAACCTTATCAACCGCTTCTATGATATTCAGGACGGCAAGATAAGATATGACGGCATAAATATAAATAAAATCAAAAAGCCGGAGCTTAGAAGGTCGCTCGGAATGGTGCTTCAGGACACCAAGCTGTTTACCGATACCGTCATGAACAACATCAGATACGGCCGCATGGACGCGACCGACGAGGAATGCATAGCGGCCGCGAAGCTTGCGAACGCGCACGGCTTTATCAAGCGTCTGCCAAACGGCTACGATACTATGCTGAACGGCGGAGGCGCAAACCTTAGCCAGGGACAGCGTCAGCTTATCGCGATAGCGAGGGCCGCCGTAGCAGACCCGCCCGTGCTCATCCTCGACGAGGCTACGTCGAGCATAGATACGCGTACAGAGGCACTCGTTCAAAAGGGAATGGATCAGCTTATGAAAGGCCGCACCTCGTTCGTTATCGCGCACAGGCTTTCGACGGTCAAAAACGCCGACTGCATTATGGTGCTTGAACACGGCAGGATAATAGAACGAGGAACGCACGAACAGCTTATAGAGCAGAAAGGACGCTACTATCAGCTGTATACAGGAAAGAAAGCTGAAACGCAGCAGCCCTCAAATTAAACAACAGCATAATCTTTTTAGAAAACATATCGCTACTTTTTAAACTATACAAAAACAGACCCGGTTGATATCGCCGGGTCTGTTTTTATGCCGAATGGAGCATAGGGGATTCGAACCCCTGGCCTCTACAATGCGAATGTAGCGCGCTCCCAACTGCGCTAATGCCCCTTCTTACCTCAAATACGGAGAAGGAGGGATTCGAACCCTCGCGCCGCTGTTAACGACCTACTCCCTTTCCAGGGGAGCCCCTTCAGCCAAACTTGGGTACTTCTCCATATGCCTGAATCATCGCTCCGGCTAAGCCTGAGCGCAAATCATATTGTATTGAAATTTTATATTTTTGTCAATGCTTTGTTTACCACAAGAATCTACTATATGGCAAAAATAACGCCAAGCTCACTTGAATGCAAGCTTGGCGAGATTTCATGCTTTTGCAGCATTTATGGGAATTTTAGGAAAAACGGAGAGGGTGGGATTCGAACCCACGCGCCCTTTCGGACAAACGGTTTTCAAGACCGCCTCGTTATGACCACTTCGATACCTCTCCATATTTAGTTCGCGCAATTCAATGCGCGTTTACGACGTTTCAGAACTTACTCTTTACGCCTGACTGCCGGCGACCGGAATCGAACCGGTACGGGTATCGCTACCCACGGGATTTTAAGTCCCGGGCGTCTGCCAGTTCCGCCACGCCGGCTCACACCATATTGAGATAAGAAATCATACCGCAAACGCATTCAGTCTTATCCCAAGTGCTGACGATATTAAATTATAACCTATGGTCATTTAAAAAGCAAGAATTTTTTATTTTGAGTATTTATTTATTATTCCGTTTAAGATTTCAACTCTTTCTTTGATATCGCCTTTAAATACGGCTGAACCCGCTACGAGGATATTAGCGCCGGCCTCAAGCACCTCTGCCGCCGTCTTCTCGTTCACGCCTCCGTCGACTTCTATCCACATATCAGGACGTCCCGCTTTAGTAACTTTTTCACGCAGTTCTTTTATCTTACCAGTCATCGCCGGTATATAAGACTGTCCGCCGAATCCCGGATTGACGCTCATAAGCAATATCATGTCTATTTTATCCAAAACATAATCCACCGTAGACAAAGGAGTCGCCGGATTCAAAACCACGCCTGCCTTCATTCCCGCTTCGCGTATCTGCTGTATGACCCTGTCAAGGTGCTTGCACGCCTCTACGTGTACTGTAACCATATTAGCTCCGCAGTCCTTCATGTCGGAAATATATCTTCCGGGATCTTCGACCATCATATGAACATCAAAAAACATTTTGCTCTGTTTTCTTATAGATTTTATAACAGGCATACCGAAAGAAATACTCGGAACAAACATTCCGTCCATAACATCGATATGAAGCCACTGAACGCCCGCTTCCTCAAGCGTTTTTATCTGCTCTCCGAGAATGTTAAAATCTGCCGACAACATGGACGGCGCCAACTGATACATCATAATACCTTACCTCATTTATATTTATTCTTTTCTTTTTCTTTCAGTTCCTCAAAAAGACGCGTATAAGAGCCATATCTAAGTTTACTTATATTGCCCTTTTCGACCTCTTCTTTTACCCTGCATTCCGGCTCGCTCACATGAACGCACCCGTTAAACCTGCAGTTTCCTTCATATTTCCATATTTCCGGAAAAAAGCGTCTAAGCTCGCCGCTGCTTATATTCTCCGCTTCAAAGGAAGTAAACCCCGGCGTATCGCATATATATGTATTTTCACCGATAACGATAAGCTGCGCGTGCCGCGTCGTATTTTTCCCGCGCTTCAGCTTTTCGCTTATCTCTCCCGTCTCCATTATATCAGATGAAGACATAAGATTCACTATCGATGATTTGCCGACTCCGGACGGACCGGCCAAAACCGTCGTCTTTCCTGCCAGCCTGCGCCTGAGCTCTTCTGCGCCGGTCTTTGCCGCGGCGCTGACCATAATAACGTCATAGCCTGCCGACTCGTACGTCTTCCGTATCTCCTCCGCTTTTTCCTGCGTCGCCAGGTCGTCTTTATTAAAGCATATCACGGAGTGAAGCCCGGTTATCTCCATTTGAACAAGGAATCTGTCAAGTATATAATAGTCCGGCTTCGGATCCGCAAAAGCCATTACGACAAGCACCTGATCTACATTTGCCGCCGCCGGTCTGTACAGCTCGTTCCTGCGCGGAAATATTTCTTCGATATTTGCCTCCATGTCTTTTTCATGGGTAACGGTTATCCTGACTTCATCTCCTACGAGAGGCTTTAATTTTTCTTTTCGGAATGATCCTTTTGCCTTACATTGATATACGCCGGATCCTGCTACTTCGACGTAATAGAATCCGGCTATACCCTTAATTATTTTTCCTGTCATTAATTTTACTGCTGTGACGGCGATGTAAATGTAAGCTCAACCGAGCCGGCAAGTATATCATACTGGCCTGTTTCCCTGTTGTACTCATATACATTTACCGTTCCGGTTGAAACGCCTGCCGTTCCCTGGACCGGATCGTTATAAGTATAATCGTCTCCGAACGGGTTCTCGCCCTCGTAGATAACCGTAGAAGTGCCGTTCTGTACAAGTTCGAGACGGCATGCTCCGCCGTTATAACCGCGCGGCTCCGCGAATCCCTCGTTGCATACCCAGTATTCATCGTCTGTAGGTACTGTTTCCGGATTTTCAGGATTTCCCGGCTGTTCTTCGCCTGGTGCAACCGCAACATATATCGTTATCATATCGCCTTTTGAAACAGTTGTGCCAGCCGCAGGATTCGTATAAAGCACCGTTCCCGCCGCGCTGTCCTCAGTTTCAACAGTCTGTGTAGTATATCCAAGACCATACTGGTCTAAAAGCCGTATAGCGGAAGCCTCGTCATAGCTTGCTACATTCGGAAGCTCGAACGTCTCTTCAGTTCCCTGCTGATTTTCAGGACCTGTGCTGACATTGATCGTCACAGTGCTTCCGGGAGCTACAGCCGAACCCTCTGTCGGGTCGACTGAAATAACATGACCGGTTTCAACCGTGTCGCTCGACTGTGGATTTACCGATACTATAAGATTGAGATTTCCGAGAGTCGTTTCCGCTTCAGCCTGAGTGCTTCCGACTATTCCAGTCGGTATCGTGACAGACGACGGACCCGACGAAACGATAACTGTTATCGTCATGTTTGCCGCGTCTCCGCCCTCTATCGTTGTATGCTCAGCCGGATCCTGAGACATTATCTCGCCCTCGGCATATTCGCTTGATTCGCCTGTTCCGCCCTCTGCTATCTCAAAGCCGAACTGTGCAGCGATAGACTGCGCCTGCTCTACTGTATATCCGCGAAGATCCGGCACCTCTATAGAATCATTTGTACTGCTGCTTTCTTCGCTCGTCTGTGAAGAACTGTTTATTACCGAGTTAGAATTATTATTAAACAGACCCGACATGTTGCCTATGACGATTATAAGTATGATTATTATGACCGCGCCGATAGCGAATCCACCGATAGTTATAGCCTTCTCAAGCTTCGAGCTTACCTCGTCGGAATCTCTTTTCTTACGTTTCTTTTTCTTACGTTTAGGACTTTCGTCCTCCTCGTAGTCGTCATAATCATCACTGTAGCCGGAATAATCTGTATCGTCCTCATCATCGTAATCGTCTTCCAGCTCGTCCTCGTCTATTCCCATATAGCGGGTATTTTGTACTTTTGACGCTTGAGTCTTATTTGCCTCCGCAGCTCTTACAGTCTCCGGATTCGGCAAAACAGAAGACGTGGCGCCTACCGGCACCATTTGCACAAAGTTGCCCTGCGGATCAACTAATGAACGCTTAAGATCTTCTATAAGAAGTCCTATATTCGCGTATCTGCGTTCAGGGTTTTTCTGTGTACACTTGAGGATTATCTGTTCAAGCGAATACGGAAGATCCGGCGTATATCTCGACGGCGGAATTATCTCCTCCTGAAGATGTTTTATCGCAATTGCAACCGTAGTATCTCCGTCAAAAGGAACCCTGCCTGTAACCATTTCATACATCGTGATACCGAGCGAATAAATGTCGCTCTTTGCGTCGGCAACACCTCCGCGCACCTGCTCCGGAGAGCTGAAATGCACAGAACCCATCACATTCGCTGTGATAGTGTTTGAATTTATCGCTTTCGCAATTCCAAAATCAGAAAGCTTGACCTTTCCGTCTTTTGAAATGATAATATTCTGCGGTTTAACGTCTCTGTGGACAATACCCTGATTGTGAGCGCTCTGCAGACCGAGCGAAACCTGAATGGCTATGCTCGTCGCCTCTTTAACGCTGAGCTTCCCTTTTTTATCTATATAGCTTTTCAGAGTTATTCCTTCGACCAGCTCCATAACTATATAGTAAAGCCCTCGATCCTCTCCGACGTCGTATACGTTTACGATATTCGGATGTGAAAGTCCTGCAGCCGCCTGAGCTTCTTTGCGGAACTTGGCAATAAAGCTGCCGTCTCCCCTGAATTCCGCTTTTAAAACCTTGACTGCAACAAGCCTGTTAAGCTTATGGTCCATGGCCTTATATACGTCGGCCATGCCGCCGGACCCTACGCGTGAGATTATTTCATATCTCTCGCCAATAATAATTCCTTCTTTTAACATATATTCACCTCATCGGAAAACGGTTGTACAACAACCGTCGCAATATTGTCCTTTCCTCCGTTTTCATTAGCCTTTTCTATAAGCTTTAACGATGGATCCTCACCTGCTGCGATAGTTTCCCTGACGATATTAAGTATCTCGTCGTTCTCAACCAT
>DVOP01000046.1 GCA_018713465.1 Candidatus Alectryocaccobium stercorigallinarum
CGCAAATATAATCTGCATTTATTTCTATAATGTACGAATAGCCATTGTATGTTTTCAAAGAACTGCACTGCGCCGTAAAAGGCGTGCGGAGCAAACCGGAAAGCAGCCAGTGGCATTTTTATGCCATTTTAAAGCTGTAAGTCCGTGCTTATGCCCGTCTTTATCTCAAAGAGCTTTCAGTATATGAAAGTTATCAATGAATAAAGGAGGTACAGAACAATGAAAATGACAAATAATTTCGCGAACTGCGCAATAAACGAAAAAGTATTTCAGACACAGTATGCCAAGACGGAGATCGGGAGCAGAATCACGAAGGATTTTGTTTCCGTAAAACAGGGAATGAACATATGTCAGGCAACGCGTTCGCTTATAGATCAGGCAGGTAGCTGTGAAAATATTTCAACCATCTATGTTACGGATGACGAAGGCAGATTCGCAGGCGCTGTTGATCTGAACGCTCTTATAACCGCACGGAAAGATACGGAATTAAGCAGTATTACACAGCGATCATTTCCTTACATGTATGCGCATGAACATATAGAAGATTGTATAGAAAAGCTTGTGGATTATTCGGAAGACTCGCTTCCGGTATTGGATGATGATAAAAAACTTATCGGAATTTTAACGGCGCAGACCCTGGTTCAGCTTGTTGATGATGAATTCGGCGATGATTACGCTAAATTAGGAGGGCTGCCGGAGGAAGAAGATTTAAACGAACCGGTAAAAATGAGTATAAGAAAGAGGCTGCCGTGGCTTATCATACTTCTCGGTCTCGGTCTTATAGTATCGAGTGTTGTCGGTGCCTTTGAAAGCGTTGTGGCAAGCCTTACGATAATAATCAGTTTTCAGTCGCTTATCCTGGATATGGCAGGAAACGCCGGCACGCAGTCATTAGCGGTCACTATACGCGTTCTTACGAGCGGGGATCTGGACCGTGAAAAGAAGCTCAAATTTATATCAAAGGAAACGCGCGTAGGTCTGATAAACGGGACTATACTGGGAATAATGTCTTTCGGACTTGTTGGACTGTATCTTTTGACGATACAGCATCAGCCGTCTGAGATCGCTTTTTCGGTTTCGTTCTGTACTGCGGCGGCGCTTTTGATATCCATTATTTTATCAAGCGCTATAGGAGCGGTTACGCCGATAATATTTAAAAAACTGAATTTTGATCCGGCGGCTGCGTCAGGTCCGCTCATCACTACGCTCAACGACCTTGTCGCGGTAGTGGCGTATTACGGACTGGCGTGGGTATTCCTTATAAACGTACTGCACCTATAAAAAAATAGGGCAGCTGTATTTCTGTTATATCAGAAAACAGCTGCCTTTAAATATAATAGCTATTATTTTGCGGAATTCATTTCAGCGGCTTTTCTTGCGGCTTTCATGGCTTTTGCCTCAGCGCGCTTGCGTCCGTACCACAGAAGAGCCATAAGATATGACGCAGCGCCAGCGGCACCGATTATATACGCTCCTATCCAGGGAACGTTGAAGCCTATCTGGGCGTTCGCTATATAAGAAATAGTAATAAAGGCGTAGAATGTGCCGGGAATCAGCGGAACCCATACATATTTACGTCTGTCAGTTTCAAACATCCAGATGGTTATTGCAAGAAACGCAAAAAGCGAAAGCGTCTGGTTCGACCATGCGAAATAGCGCCACAGGATATTGAAGCCGTCGGCGTTCAGCTTGGCGAATACAAGTATTGCTGCAACTGCCGCAAATATGACAGCGGCAAGGCCGAGCCTTTTTTTCGCGGACTTCTGGTCAAGGTGAAGCGATTCAGAGATCGCGAGGCGCAAGGAACGAAGCGCCGTATCACCTGAGGTTATTGGCAGTACGATAACTCCGATCAGCGCGATTATTCCGCCAACTGGGCCGAGCAGATCCTTGCATATTGTTCCGATAGTAGCGGTAGCGGCTGCTGTCGAAACGCTTTCCAGTCCGGACGAAGAAGCGGCAAGGTTGAATATACCCATGGCCGCGGCCGCCCATACCATTGCTATGAAGCCCTCAACGACCATCATATTATAGAATGTCATTCGGCCCTGACGTTCGCTTTTCATAGTTCTGGATATAATAGCGGTCTGTGTAGAATGGAAGCCGGAAAGTATACCGCACGCGACGGTTATAAAGAATATAGGAATGAAGTTGTTTTCTCCGAAGTAGTCTCCAAAAAGTGCGCCGCCGGAGTTCCAGTCGTTCCATATTTCGGTAAGAGGGTATCCATGAGCAAAAATCCCGATGAAGACGCCGACTGCAGATATCAGGAGAATTGCTCCGAAAACGGGGTAAATGCGTCCTATTATCTTGTCGATAGGGAAAACAGTAGCGATAAGATAGTATACAAATATAGCTCCGTAAATCACCCATGTAGAAACAGAGGAAGCTGCTCCGTCAAAGCCGAGTACCTGTGTTGCGGCAATATCGCCGGGTGTATAGATAAATACCGCGCCTACAAGCAGAAGCAGGAGACCGCAGAATACCTGATAAATAACGAAGACTTTTTTATTGCTGTATTTTTTTATCATCTCAGGCATTTGAGTTCCGCCGTCGCGAAGGCATATCATTCCTGAAAAATAGTCGTGCATAGCTCCGCCGATTATATTACCTATAGGGATAGTAATGAACGCGATAGGACCGAAAAGGATTCCCTGTATCGGCCCGATGATAGGCCCGGTGCCGGCGATATTAAGCAGATTTATAAGGCTGTTTTTCCATTCCCGCATAGGGACATAGTCTACGCCGTCTTCTTTTGTGTATGCGGGCGTTTTTCTGTCGTCAGGTCCGAAGATACGCTCGCAGAATCTGCCGTATATCGCGGCGCCGACTACGAGGATTACAAGACCTATAATAAATGTTATCATTTGCTTCCTTCCTAATGTGATATAAGATTTTTAATAAAAAAAGGCAAAAAGCGGGCGGCTATTTATAATCCTGTCCGCAAACATAAAAACACATTCAGTATATAGAAAAACCGCCTGTAAGGGTGGTTTTTTCGTAATTGGATATTTTTTTTTCGTAATTGGATGTTTGATATCATCTGGATATATTATACATGGCCGTATCAGATTTCCACGTCGATCCTGTCGCGGACCTTCGAGTTGATCTCTTCAAACAGGTCGGATATAAGAGTCTTTGTTTCTTCTATAATATTTTCAGCCTTAACTAACTTTGAAACTTTTTTGTCTCTTGTAAGGAGCTCGACGTCTCCGTTAGCAAGGTTTTTCGGACCTACGTTGATACGAACCGGAACGCCTAAAAGATCAGCGTCCGCGAACATAACGCCGGGGCGCACATTGCGGTCGTCATATATGACATCGATACCCGCTTTTTCAAGCTCTTTATATATCTTATCTGCAGTTTCTTTGCACTCAGGCTTGTCTACGCGCATGCAGCAAAGGTGTACGTGCCAGGGCGCGATAGTGATAGGCCATATCGGGCCGTAGTCGTCGTGCATAACTTCGCATACGGCGGCGGCAAGACGGCCTACGCCTATTCCGTAGCAGCCCATTATAGGAGTCTTGACAGAACCGTCCTCGTCGGTATATGTCATTCCCATAGTCTTGGAATATTTTGTGCCGAGCTGGAAGATGTTTCCGACTTCGATACCACGGCTTATACGTATCGTTTTTTTACCGCAGCAGGGGCATATGCCGCCCGTCTGTATCTTGGAAAGGTCGATGTATTCAACGTCGCCTATATCGCGCTTGATATTAAGTCCTGTATAGTGGTAGTTTTCCTCGTTGGCGCCGCAGCAGAGCGAATTGATACCCTCGAGCGATTTGTCATAGAGGATAGTGCATTTTGCCTTCTGGTCATACGGACCGCAGAAGCCGGCAACGATACCGCAGTCCTCAGTGATGACTGCCGGGTGAACCTTTTCACCGAGATAGTTCGTAAGCTTTGTCTCGTTTACTTCGTAGTCTCCGCGAAGGAATACTATAACATATTCGTCG
Source organism: Candidatus Alectryocaccobium stercorigallinarum (assembly GCA_018713465.1). Classification (GTDB taxonomy): domain Bacteria; phylum Bacillota; class Clostridia; order Lachnospirales; family Lachnospiraceae; genus Alectryocaccobium; species Alectryocaccobium stercorigallinarum. Next base: position 3,960 of record DVOP01000046.1, read on the forward strand.
TCCATGTTTTTCTGGTACATAACGGCCTTGCATGATTCCTCAACGGGGCTGTTGAGATATGTGCATACCTCTTCGATGGTCTTGCATTCCGGTGTATATACTTTTTTAAGTTCAGATATTCCTGAGCAGCCTGAATTATCTACTTTTGTTTCGGCAGCTTCCATGTTTGCGCTGTAGCCACAATCGTCGCAAAGGACGATAGAATCCTCGCCGGCGTCGGTAAGGAGCATATATTCGTGTGAAACGCTTCCGCCTATCATTCCGGAATCGGATTTAACCGATACGACCTCCGGTATTCCGGCTCTTTCGAAAATACGGAAGTATGCGTTAGCCATTACGTCATAGTATTTTTCGAGATCCTCCTGCGAGGTGTGGAACGAATACGCGTCCTTCATCGTAAATTCGCGTACGCGGATAAGGCCTGCTCTCGGTCTTGCCTCGTCGCGGAATTTTGTCTGTATCTGATATATCGAGAACGGATATTTCGTATATGTCTGGCCGTATTCCTTTACAAGCTGTACGGCCGCTTCCTCATGCGTCATTCCAAGCACCATCTGCGAGCCGTTTCTGTCCTTAAAGCGGAGAAGTTCCTCGCCTACGCTTGTGAATCTGCCTGACTCTTCCCAGAGCGAAGCGGGCAGAACGACGGGGAACAATACCTCCTGTGAGCCTGCCGCGTCCATTTCCTCGCGGATTATGTTTTCTATCTTAGCCGTGATCTTTTTCATCGGCGGGAAAAGCGAATATATCCCGTTTGCTACATATTTTATATAACCGCCTTTTACGGTAAACGCGTGACTGTCGATAACGCAGTCAGAGGGGCGTTCTTTAAAGCGGTCGCCGATCAAATTTTTTAATTTCATTTCTGCCTCCTGCAAGGGGTTTGATTATAATTTTAAAGCCTTTAGTATCATAATATTCTGCATAGTTAAAGTCAATAAGGGTTGAGAAAAGATTGGTTTATGTGTTACCAGGTATCATCAATGCCGATAAAATAGTAATATGTAAATAGATTTATTATTATTGACGTTAAATCGCATTATATTTATAATAATAAATATAAATACAAGGCGGTATGTAGGAATGAAAAAAGCATCGTATAATATAATGCCGGGCACGGAAGAAATTTTAAAAATAATGGGAGAGCAGATAAAGCTTGCGCGTTTAAGGCGAAATCTTTCAACGCAGCTTGTTGCGGAGCGTGCCGGTATAAG
>DVOP01000047.1 GCA_018713465.1 Candidatus Alectryocaccobium stercorigallinarum
ATCGAAATGAGGACGACCCGAGATTTGTGATTCAAAACTGGATGCGAAATAGAAATACGATTGAGTTTTTAGGCGTTTGGGAAGAATTGCATAATCCAGATTTTAACCGTGTGCAATTCGAGGCGGTTAAAAATGAGGCTGGATTAAATCGTTTTGTTATGACACCGACAAAGTGGATTACGCAGATGAATGCTATCGGTATTGTTTCAAAAGCAGGACGCTATGGAGGAACATATGCTCATAGCGATATTGCCATGTCTTTTGCAACATGGATTTCTCCTGAATTCCAGTTATATATCATGAAAGACTACAGGAGATTAAAGACTGATGAGAATAGCCGATTATCTTTAAGTTGGAATTTGAATAGAGAGACTGTGGTTCTTTTGGCTCGCGAATAAAAAAGATAGCGGAATCTGATAAAAAATTCTTTTGCCTTGCATTGATGTGCTATAATATAAATCTGTAAAATGAGAAAAGAGGAAATAACTATGTTCGGAACATTTTTTGAAATGGGCGGAAGAGCCGCGATGGAGGCTCTTTCAAGAGGAAATTTAGATTACGTTATAATAGACACGGAGCACAGCTGCTTTTCGGAAGAAAGCACGGCGGATCTTATCCTTGCAGCGGAGAGGCATAATCTTACACCGTATGTTCGTATAGGCGACGTGCGCCGTCCGTATGTGCTGCGTATGCTGGACATCGGCGCAAAAGGATTGATCGTACCAAATATACGAAGCGTTGAGCAGGTAAAGGAACTGGTAAGCTACGCGAAATTTCCGCCGATAGGGAACCGTGGATTCTGTCCTAACAGGACGAGCGGCTGGGGATATGACGAATGGGCGAAAGACGTAAACAGCTATATGGAGCAGTGCAACAACACCTGTAAAGTTATCCCGCAGTGCGAAACTAAAGAGGCGCTGGAGGATATCGAGGAAATAGTAAGTCTTCCCGGAGTAGACGGTATTTTTGTCGGCCCGTTCGACCTTTCCGTAGATATGGGAATGCCGTTGAAGCTGGATGATCCTGTTATGGTAAACGCTATCGAGAAAGTTGTTTCGGTCTGCAAAGCGCATAAAAAAGAGTCTTTTATATTCGCAGGGAATATGGACAACGCTGTTAAATGGACGAAATTAGGCTACGACAATATCACATATAATTTCGATATAGGCGTATTTATAGACGCGTGGAGAAACGTTGCGGGAGAATACCGCGAGCGCATACAAAAATAATCAATCTAACATATATAAAACGGTTTGATAAAACAGAAAACGGGAGGAGATCATGTATACGTTCATATGCTACGACAGGTGCGGCACATGCAAAAAAGCCGAAAAGTGGCTTCAGGATAACGGTATAGAGTATGAAAAACGGCCGATAAAGGAAGAGAATCCGACGGCGGAAGAGCTTAAGTCGTGGAAAGAAAAGAGCGGACTGCCGCTTAAATGCTTTTTCAATACAAGCGGCCAGCTTTACCGTTCCATGGGAATCAAAGACAAGCTGAAAGATATGAGCGATGAAGAGCAGTTTGAGCTTCTTGCCACTGACGGAATGCTTGTTAAGCGCCCGATACTTTTAGCCGGGGAGCGTGTGCTTGTCGGATTTAAAGAAAAAGAATGGGAAGAGCTGAAGTGAGCTTTTTTGTAAAATTGGTGCTTAAAAGGAGATAAAAGCAATGCCGGAAGCTGTCGTTACATTAAAAAAAGGCGAAGGCCGGTCGCTTAAAGCGGGCGGGCCGTGGATATACGACAATGAAATAGAAAGCATAATGGGCGCCTTTGAAGACGGCGATATCGTAAGCGTGCATGATTTTGACGGATTCCCGCTTGGTCAGGGATTTATAAACAGGAACTCAAAGCTTACGGTAAGGATGATGACAAGGGATAAAAGCGCCGTTATAAATGAAGATTTTATCCGAATGAGGGTAAAAAACGCGTGGGAATATAGGAAGAAAGTTATGGACGATATTTCCAGCTGCCGCGTGATATTCGGAGAGGCGGATTTTCTTCCGGGAATAGTTATTGATAAATTTGAAGACGTGTTTGTAGTCGAGTCGCTTGCTTTGGGGATCGAGCGCTTCAAACTGCTGATAGTCGATATTCTGAAGGAACTGATGAAGCAGGACGGTATTTATATCCGCGGCGTCTATGAAAGAAGCGACGCGAAGGTACGCGAACAGGAAGGTCTTGAAAGGTTCAAGGGCTTTATCGGAGAGCCGTTCGATACAAAAGTACAGATCATTGAAAACGGCGTTAAATATTTTGTGGACGTAAAGGACGGACAGAAAACAGGGTTCTTTCTCGACCAGAAATACAACAGACGGGCTGCGGCAAGGCTTTGCAGAGGAGCGCGCGTTTTAGACTGCTTTACGCATACCGGATCGTTTGCGTTGAATGCCGCGTATGCCGGAGCTGAACATGTGACAGGCGTCGACGCGTCTGAACTTGGAATAGCTCAGGCGAAAGAAAACGCCAAGCTCAACGGTCTGACCGATAAAGCGGAATTTATATGCGCCGATGTATTTGAGCTGCTGCCGGAGCTGGAAAGAAGCGGAGAAAGGTTTGACGTCGTTATACTCGATCCTCCCGCTTTTACAAAATCCAGAAATTCCATAAAAAAAGCCGTTAAGGGCTATCGTGAGATAAATCTCCGTGGAATGAAGCTTGTGAAGGACGGGGGATATCTTGCGACATGCTCATGTTCGCATTTTATGGATCCTGAGCTGTTCGCGAAAACGATAGGACAGGCGGCGCAAAACGTGCATAAAAGGTTGAGACAGGTAGAATTTAAGACGCAGTCGCCGGACCACCCTATACTTTGGGGCGCGGGCGATTCATATTACTTAAAATTCTATATCTTCCAGGTGTGCGAAGAAAAATAAAAAGGTTTAAAAGAAATCCCGGCAAAGCAGAAAGCTAAGCCGGGATTTATATAAAAGGGAAATTGGATGGGCTTCGCCTGAACAGGTTATTTCTGTTCTCCGAAGAACAGTTTGATATCGTCCTCTACGGTGCCTATGCCGGAAATACCGAAGTTTTCAACAAGTACTTTTGCCACATTCGGGCTTAAGAAAGCCGGAAGCGTAGGACCGAGGTGTATATTTTTAACGCCGAGGTACAAAAGAGCCAACAGGACGATAACGGCTTTTTGTTCATACCATGCGATATTATAAATGATCGGAAGATCGTTTATGTCATCAAGACCGAAAATCTCTTTAAGCTTAAGCGCTATTACCGCGAGCGAATATGAATCGTTGCATTGTCCTGCGTCAAGAACGCGCGGGATACCGTTTATATCTCCAAGGTCAAGTTTGTTGTATTTATATTTAGCGCATCCTGCAGTAAGAATTACAGTGTTTTTTGGGAGCGATTTGGCAAAATCGGTATAATATTCACGGCTTTTCGCGCGGCCGTCGCAGCCTGCCATTACTACAAATTTTTTAATGTCGCCGTTTTTAACCGCTTCAACTATCTTATCGGCAAGAGCGAATACCTGCGCGTGCGCGAAACCGCCTATGATATGACCTGTTTCTATCTCGGTCGGAGGCGCGCATTTTTTAGCGTGTTCGATGATCTCCGAAAAATCTTTTTTCTCGCCTATATCGCCGGGGATATGTCTGCAGCCGGGATATCCGGCAGAGCCTGTTGTATATAAACGGTCTTTATAGCTGTCTTTTGGCGGAACGATACAGTTAGTAGTCATAAGTATCGGACCGTTAAATGATTCAAATTCTTCTTTTTGCTTCCACCATGCATTTCCATAGTTGCCTGCAAAGTTCGGATATTTTTTGAATGCGGGATAGTAATGTGCGGGCAGCATTTCTGAATGAGTGTATACGTCTACTCCCGTACCCTGCGTCTGTTCCAGCAGCATTTC
>DVOP01000048.1 GCA_018713465.1 Candidatus Alectryocaccobium stercorigallinarum
CAAAATAATCACATTTTATGCCTAATATAGTTATATAGTTTAAAGAGAAAAAATGATTCCGGAGGACAGAGAAAATGAATGACAATGAAAACGGAAATTATTATAATAACGGGAATTACGAAGACGGACAGAAAGTGAACGACAGCGGCAATGATACCGGCGGCAGCGAGAATAAAACTTCTTATTCAAACTATTCATATTATAATATTGATAATGCCGGAAAGAACAGCTCTTCATACGGAGGCGATGAAAAAAAGAAGGGTAATAAAAATAAAAGAAGCTTCGGCGCGGTCGTGGCGACTACGGCGGTCATAGCGGTCATAGCCGGCGCGGTGGCGGGCGGAACGTTTTACGGAGTGAATTATGCGGCAAACCGTTTCTTTTATGATGTATCAGGAAACGGAAGCTCTGATGCTTCGGATAACGACTCGTCTTCGTTTGAGGAAAATATATCGGAAGCTATGCAGGACGGACAAAATGAAAGCGGCGAAAGCTCGCAGGCGTCAGATACCTCGCAGGGTACGATGACGGTAAAGGAAGTGGCGGCTGAATGTATGCCGTCGGTCGTAACTATAGCCGCAGTTTCACAGCAGGAGCTTTCAAGCATATTCGGCGGAACACAGATATATGAATCGTCAAGCGTGGGAACCGGAGTTATAATAGGTATGAACGATACCGAGCTCCTTATAGCTACGAACCAGCATCTTACAGGAGGCGCGTCCTCGCTTTCGGTCGGTTTCATAGACGAGACGGCCATTGACGCGCAGATAAAGGGAGAAGACGACGAAAACGATCTTGCCGTTGTTTCGGTAAAATTGACAGATATTCCGGCTGAGACGATGGACCAGATAAAAGTCGCGGCGATCGGAAATTCGGACGAGCTTGAGCTCGGAGATCAGGTAGTGGCGATAGGAAATGCGCTCGGCTACGGACAGTCGGTCACGAGCGGATATATAAGCGCCAAGGACAGGGATATTTATCTTACGGACGGAAATAATACATACAACGCAACAGATCTTCTCCAGACAGACGCGGCTATCAACTCCGGAAACAGCGGCGGACCGCTTCTTAATATGAAGGGAGAGGTCATAGGAATAAACGAGGCGAAGCGTATGCTTACACAAAGCGGCGAAACCGTAGAGGGAATGGGATACGCTATCCCGATATCAAAGGCGGAGCCTATCCTTCAGGAGCTTATGTCTTTTGAAACAAGGGAAAAGGTCGATGAGGAGAGCAGAGGTTATCTCGGCATAACGCTTGCAAACGTAACTGAAGAAGTTTCGGAGATGTATAATATGCCGGTCGGCGTATGCGTGACCGAGGTTATCGAGAACGGTCCCGCTCAGGAGGCAGGACTTCAGAAGGGCGACGTCATAACCGAGATGGAGGGCCGTTCCATAGATGATTACGACGACCTGACGGAGCAGCTCGAATATTACGCTGTCGGAGATGTCGTAGAATTTGTAATAATGAGGGCCGACAACGGCGAATATATCGAGAAGACCGTACAGGTAACGCTCGGGGATTCGACTGTGCTTGACGATTATTACAACTCACAGGATTAAAATTTACGCGGGGAAATCCATTTAAAAATATACAAAACAATTGAAATGGTGTAGAATACAGGGGAGCGGGAAACCGTTCCCTTAAATTTTGTAAAAACGGAGTGTAAAACAATGAGGATAGGATTTATCGGGTGCGGAAATATGGCAAAGGCAATTATTTCCGGGATCCTTGGCAAAGGCGAAATAAAGAATACAGATATCATCGCTTCAGATGTTTCTGCGGACGCGCTTAAGGCGGTCGAAAAAAGCATGGGTATCGCCGTTTGCTCCGACAATAAAAAAATAGTGGAGCAGTCGGATTATATAATAATGGCGATAAAGCCGGTGTATATGGAAGAGGTCATAAAAGAAATAAGCTCTTCCGTAAGCAAGGACAAGGTCATTATAACTCTCGCGCCGGGAAAGACTCTCGCATGGCTTGGCGAAACGTTCGGAAAGGACGTTAAGATAATAAGGACCATGCCGAATACTCCTGCAATGGTCGGCGAGGGCATAACCGCCCTTTGCAGGAACGGCTTTGTTTCAGACGGCGAGCTTGAGACGGCGAAGCATATAATAGAGAGCTTCGGCAAAGCGGAGGTAGTGCCGGAATCGCTTATGGACGCGGTATGCGGAGTATCCGGAAGCTCACCGGCCTTTGTCTTCATGTTTATAGAGGCGATGGCCGACGCAGCGGTAGCGGAGGGAATGCCCCGTCCGCAGGCGTATAAATTCGCGGCGCAGAGCGTGCTTGGAAGTGCGAAGCTGGTGCTTGAGACAGGAAAGCACCCGGGCGAGCTTAAAGACATGGTATGTTCGCCTGCCGGAACAACTATCGAGGGAGTCGGAGTCCTTGAAAATATGGGATTCCGTTCTGCAGTAATAGAAGCAGTCAGAGCGGCTGCGGAAAAATCGAAAGGAGTTTAACTATGATATACGAATTTTTAGCAGATGGATTTGAAGAGGTTGAGGCGCTTGCGGTAGTCGACGTTTTAAGGAGAGCGCAGTGCGAAGTTAAAACGGTCTCTATAATGGATTCAAAAACAGTAATGGGAACTCACGGAGTGCCTGTAACAGCGGATATAATGTTCTCTGAAACTGATTTTTCGGACGCTGAGCTTCTTGTTTTGCCGGGCGGACTTCCGGGAGCAACTAACCTTGCGGACCATGCCGGACTTACGGAGCTGCTCAAAAAGCAGAACGCCGCCGGAAAACGTATCGCAGCTATATGCGCGTCTCCGGCTAAGGTATTCGCAAAGCACGGTCTTTTCAACGGTAAAAAAGCAACATGCTATCCAGGACTTGAAGCCGAGCTTACAGACGCGCAGCCGGTTGACGATATAGTAGTTACGGACGGAAATGTTACGACGAGCCGCGGCCCGGCGACAGCGGTAGCGTTCGGACTTGAGCTGGCAAGGCTTATGGCAGGCGAAAAAACTGCGGCAGAGGTCAGCGACGGCTTTTTATACGGACTTATAGCAAAAGACTGATAAATACGCCGTGGCTTTTGCAGCGGTGAAAACATAAAAATCGGAGAAATAAATGAAAGTATTAGTTGCAGGCGGAGCCGGATATATCGGCAGCCATACGTGCGTCGAGCTTTTGAACGAGGGCTATGAAGCCGTTATCGTAGATGATCTTTCGAACTCGAACGAGGTCGTAATAGACAGGATACGGCAGATAACGGGAAAGGACGTCGTATTTTATAAAGAAAATATTTGTGATGAAGCGGCAATGCGCAGGATATTTGCGGAAAACGCGATAGACGCGGTCATACAGTTTGCGGGCTTCAAAGCCGTAGGCGAGTCAGTGAGCAAGCCCCTTGAATATTATAAAAACAATATAGAGGGAACTTTGAGCATTTGCGAAGTAATGCGCGAATATAATGTTAAGAAGATCATATTCAGCTCATCGGCAACGGTGTACGGCGACCCGAAGGAGATACCGATAACCGAGGAATGTCCGAAGGGCGTATGTACGAATCCGTACGGCTGGACAAAGTGGATGATCGAGCAAATGCTGACGGACATGGCCTTTGCCGACGATTCGCTCAAAGTCACGCTGCTCAGGTATTTTAATCCTATAGGGGCTCATCAGAGCGGACTTATAGGAGAGGATCCAAAGGGGATACCGAACAACCTGCTGCCTTATATAGCGCAGGTAGCAGTAGGAAGACGCGAGCATTTAAACGTGTTCGGAAACGATTACGATACCCCGGACGGGACCGGAGTGCGCGATTATATCCATGTAATGGATCTCGCAAGAGGGCATGTGCTTGCGCTTAAGCATATGGAAAACCAGGCGGGAACAGAGATATTCAATCTCGGCACGGGAAACGGATACAGCGTTCTTGAGGTCGTAAAAGCCTTTGGGGCGGCGTGCGGAAAGGAAATACCGTATAAGATATGCGACAGGAGAGCCGGCGATATAGCATGCTGCTACTGCGATCCGGGCAAAGCCGAAAGGGTGCTTGGATTTAAAGCAAAATACGGAATAGAAGAGATGTGCCGCGATTCATGGAACTGGCAGAAAAAGAATCCTATGGGATATTCCGGGTAAATATTAAGAAATATTAAAAATTATTAAAAATATTTTTCAAAAATTTCGAAAAAGAGTCTTTTATTACAAAAGTATTTATGATATAATCGGATTCACACTGGTATATTACAAAATAATTTCATAAATTTTAAATAAATAAGAGGCTCAGATATGAAAAGAAAAGCAAAAGGAATAATAATACTTCTTGCGCTGTTCGTGCTGGTATTTTCGACCGGCGCGGCGGTGTACGCCGATACGGCGGCTCCGGCAAATACCGCTGTTTTGACTCTGCCGGGAACAGACCTTGTAGGTTCGGGCACAAGACCAGTGCAGGATCCGGAGAATGAAACAACGGACAACGTGCAGAATGCTGAAAATACGGACAACGTTGGAAATACGGGATCGACCGTTTCGTCAGATGTTCCGGCGCAACCTGCGGATACGCAGAGCGGCGGAAGCATAGGACTGGCTTCGGGAGCTGATACCGCCGATATCGACATAGGAGAGGTAACGCTTTATTCCGCGCTTATGGCGGCAGGTATTTTAATGGCCATCGTCGCGCTCAGATGGATGAGTATTGAAAAAGCCAGGATAGCTAATAGCGAGAAGCATGAACGCGAGATGGACGAATTCAGAAAAACGTGCCGAAGCGCAAGAAAAATGTACGCGGATATTTAAAACGCCGCGTCTTAAAAAACTCTTTTATTTATCCGGCAGCTATGCTATAATAGCACAGTGCAATAAAGAAAAGGCGCAATAAAAGGAGAGTTTTTATGAAACACATCAAGTCTTTAAATACTAAAAATCTTCAGAATACAGTTAAAAAAGGTGGCTGCGGCGAGTGCCAGACATCATGCCAGTCAGCGTGCAAAACTTCCTGCACAGTAGGAAATCAGGTTTGCGAGCAGGCTAATAAGTAATTCTGAAAAAGCTTGTAAAAAAATTATTTGAATTATTATAAAATACCCCGACAGCTTGCTGCGCGGGGTATTTGGCTTGCAGAGGGAAAGGAGTCACAGTGGTCTATCAGTTTAAGAACAACGGATATAACATACTGCTTGATGAAAACAGCGGTTCAGTCCATGTCGCGGACGAACTTATGTATGACGTTATAGAAGAAAAAAATAAAGGACTGGATAACGACGGGATAATCGGGAAATTAAAAGACAGATATCCCGAAAAAGATATAAAAGAGGCGCTTGAAGAGATAGAAGAGCTTATAAAGGACGGCTCTTTATATACCGAGGACAGATATAAAAATGTGATAGATCTGTTCAGCGAAAGGCAGACCGTTGTTAAAGCCTTATGTCTGCATGTCGCGCATGAATGTAATCTGGCGTGCAGATACTGCTTTGCGGGAGAAGGAGAATATAACGGCGACAGGGCGCTTATGTCTTTTGAAGTAGGAAAGAAGGCGCTTGATTTTCTTATCCAAAATTCAGGAAACCGCGTAAATCTCGAGGTCGACTTCTTCGGCGGCGAGCCGCTCCTCAACTGGGAGGTCGTAAAGCAGCTCGTAGAATACGGAAGGTCGCAGGAAAAAGAGCATAATAAAAAATTCAGGTTTACGCTTACTACGAACGGCGTGCTCATAAACGACGAGGTAATTGAGTTCTGCAACCGCGAGATGGGAAACGTTGTTCTTTCTCTTGACGGAAGACAGGAAGTGCACGACCATATGAGGCCTTTCAGGAACGGCAAAGGGAGCTATGACCATATAATCGGTAAGCTTAAAAAATTTGCCGACAGCAGAAACCAGGAAAATTATTACGCGAGAGGGACGTTCACGCATTATAATACGGATTTTGCCTCGGACGTGCTGCATATGGCGGATCTCGGATTCAAACAGATATCAGTAGAGCCGGTCGTTGCTCCTCCAAGCGAGGACTATGCGATACGCGAAAGCGATCTGCCGGTCATATTTGAACAGTACGATCTGCTGGCAAAAGAGATCATAAAAAGAAGACGAGAGGGAAACGGCTTCAATTTCTTCCATTTTATGATAGATCTGGAGGGCGGTCCGTGTATTTATAAAAGGCTTTCGGGCTGCGGCTCGGGAACGGAATATCTCGCTGTGACACCTTGGGGAGACCTTTACCCTTGCCATCAGTTCGTAGGAAACGGGCAGTTCTGTATCGGAAACGTCGACAAGGGCATAACAAGGAAGGATATCGTCAGGGATTTCGGGCAGGTGAATGTATACAGCAAGCCCGAATGCAGCGAATGCTTCGCGAGATTTTTCTGCAGCGGAGGCTGCGCCGCCAACTCGTTCAACTTTACGGGAAGTATAAATTCGGTTTACAAAATCGGTTGCGAAATGCAGCGCAAGAGAGTAGAATGCGCGTTGATGATAAAGGCTGCGGAAGCAGACGATATTGAGAGGCATTGATATGAAAAAGAAAACGAGTATCGTTACGCTCATAATACTTGCAGTGCTGACAGTGCTGTTGGGATATACGACCATTGTCGGCTGGGGAGAGACGAAAACCGGCGCGATGAGCAATATATACACCGGTCTCGACCTTGCGGGAGGCGTAAGTATAACATATGAAGCGGTCGAGGAAGATCCGTCGCAGGAGGATATGGACGACACGAGGGCGAAGCTGCAGCAAAGAGTCGAGCAGTACAGCACTGAAGCGTCGGTATATCAGCAGGGAACAAACAGGATAAGCGTTGAGATACCGGGAGTTACGGACGCTAACGCTATCCTTGAAGAACTCGGAAAACCGGGAACGCTCGAATTTATGGATCCGAATTATGAGACCGTGCTTGAGGGCTCGGATATAGCGGACGCCCAGGGGCTTACATATGTCGATCAGACTGGCGTAAGACAGTATATCGTAGAACTCACGTTTACGGACGAGGGCGCCGAAAAGTTCGCGGAGGTAACGGCGGATAATATCGGCAGTCCTATTTATATCATATATGACGGTTCGGTGATAAGCTCGCCTACCGTCAGACAGGCGATAACCGGAGGAACGGCCGAGATAACGGGCATGGAAAGCCTTGAAGAGGCGCAGAGCCTTGCTTCTTTTATAAGGATAGGCTCGCTTTCACTTGAGCTGGAAGAGGTATATTCGAATGTAGTCGGTGCTTCTTTAGGAAGCGAGGCCTTAAGCTCAAGCCTTATCGCCGGCGTTATCGGCATGTTCATAGTAATAGTGTTTATGATAGCCGTTTACAGGATATCGGGCGTGGCTTCGGACTGGGCGCTTATAATTTTCGTGCTGCTCGACCTGCTCGCATTAAATGCTTTTGACGTGACGCTCACTTTGCCTGGAATCGCCGGAGTTATCCTTACGATAGGCATGGCGGTAGACGCGAACGTCATAATATACGCCCGAATGCGCGAGGAGCTCACCGCCGGAAGATCGCTTCTGGGTTCGATAAAAGAGGGCTTTAAAAAGGCTTTTTCAGCGATACTTGACGGAAACGTTACTACTCTTATCGCGGCTGTAGTGCTGTATATACTCGGGACCGGTACGATACGCGGATTTGCCATTACTCTTGGCATAGGTATCGTTCTGTCGATGTTCTCGGCGCTCGTTATATCGAGGTGGATAAGCTACGCGTTTTACGGCATAGGGATAACAGGCGTTAAGGCGTACGGTACTATAAAGGAGCGCAAGCCTTTCAAATTCGTGAAAAGGCGCGTTCTGTATTTTGTCATAGCCATAGTGTTCGTAGCCGCTGCTCCGGCAGGAATGGCATATTATAATTCGGCCGACGGAACTGCTTTGAATTATAACCTTGATTTTGTCGGCGGTACCGCTACTACGGCAGACTTCGGCGAAGATCTTTCCATCGACGAATTGGAAAGCGATGTCGCTCCGGTCGTTGAAGAGGTCACGGGAGACGAGAATATAACCTTCCAGAAAGTCCAGGGAACGGACGAGGTCAAGATAAAGACCCGGGAGCTTGATTTAGAGGAAAGGAACGAGCTCAACTCGGCTCTTGCGGAGTCCTTTGACGGCGTCGACGAAGCGACTATTGAATACGAAAATATCTCTTCGACAATAAGCGCGGATATGAGGGAGGCGGCTGTAAGGGCGACGCTCATCGTTGTAATATGTATGCTTCTCTATATCTGGATAAGGTTCAGGGATATAAGATTCGCGTCAAGCTCTGTAATAGCGCTTATACATGATCTGTGCGTAGTGCTTGCGTTTTACGCTATATTCAGATTTTCGGTCGGAAGTACGTTTATCGCGGTCATGCTGACGATACTCGGATATTCGATAAACGCTACTATCGTTATTTTCGACCGCATAAGGGAAAATCATAAGATAATGAACGGACAGCCGCTCAGCGATATAGTCGACGCGTCGATAACGCAGACGCTTACGAGAAGCGTATATTCTACGCTGACGACGTTTATGACTATATTCGTGCTTTATCTGATGGGCGTGCCGTCTATAAAGGAATTTGCTTTGCCGATAATCGTAGGACTGATAGCAGGAGCGTATTCTTCGATATTTATATCGGGCAATCTTTGGTATGTAATGAAAACTAAAATTGCGGTGAAAAAGAAAAAATAATTTTTAGTATATTTTTCATTGAACAGCAAATTTTGAAAGCATTTCTCACCATAGCAGTCGTCCCACTCAGCCATAACCGCTCGGCGCGCTCATATATATCAATTTCGCCGCCGAGCATGTCTTCGTGCTCCTTGGTGCAATATGGTTCGCAATTGCTTTCAACAATTTGCTTTCCGATTAATTGTTAAAACTATATAGATTTATCGATAGTTTGTTATTGTAAGTTGTATAGAGGATACTCCGCGGAATGTGTTTATCGCAGGATAAAACACCGCGGAGATTTCTTTTTTGTCTGAAATGTACTCCATGAATGCGTCGGCGTCGCCGAAATAAACAGCCGGTATGCGGCAGCCGGACCTGTCAGAAAGCTGCATGCGTACTACGTTCCTGTTTTTGCCGACGACTGATGGACTTATCACAGAGAGCTCCTTCTGCACAAAAAGAGGCCTCGGATTGCCCTGACCGAACGGTTTTAATTTTTCGAAATCATTTATCAGGCTTTCCGTGATATATCTTAAAGGCAGCACCATATCGGCATGTATTTTTTTTGCGAGGTCTTCTTCAGTGAGAACGCAGTTTGCGTTTAAGGCTTCGCGCAGCATATCTATATTATCTTTTTCAAGTGAAAGACCGGCGGCCTTGGGGTGTCCGCCGAACTGGGTCATCAAACCGCCGCATTTTACAAGCTCCGTGTACATCGAATATTCGTCGATCGAACGGCCGGAGCCTTTAGCGCCGCTTTCGGAATCAGTTATTACGAAGGCCGGCTTATTGTACTTTTCGCGCAGCCTTCCGGCGATTATACCGGCGAGGCTTTCGTGGCAGTCGGGCAGATATACGACAAGCACTCTGTCGCTTGAAAGTTCTTCACTTTCAGCTATTTCATATGCTTTTTTCGCATATTCCTCAGTCATTTCCTTTCTGCTCTGGTTCATGTTTATAAGCTCCGAGGCAAGATCTATCGCCTCGTTTTCGCTTGCGGCATTCATAAGGGCGAGCGCTTTTTCAGCGGTATCGAGCCTGCCGCTGGCGTTCAGGCACGGACCTATGATAAAGCCTATATGATATGTGGTTATTGCGGCCGGGTCGAGCCCGTTCAAAGACATGAGCGCGTTCAGGCCGTAATGCTTTGAATGGGCGAGCTGCTCAATACCGTATTTTACGATTATACGGTTTTCGTCCTGAAGATCGCAGACGTCCCCTACGGTAGCTATCGCGGCGAACATCAGAAAATTTTCCGCTTCATTTTGAGGAACGCCGTGCTTTGAGTAAAGGCAGGAGATAAGTTTCCACGCTACTACGGCGCCGCAAAGTCCCTTAAACGGATATGAACACATATCCTGCTTCGGGTCTATTACAGCGTCCGCGGGCGGTATTATCTGCGCCGAGGTTTCCGCGTCAAAAGGCACTTCGTGGTGGTCCGTGACTATTACGGTCATTCCAAGCTCTTTGGCAAGGCGGATCTGTTCATATGCGGAAATGCCGTTGTCGCATGTTATTATAGTATCGACAGAGTCGGCATGCGCGCTTTTAACGAGATTTTCATTAAGGCCGTAGCCGTCGCGTATGCGTTCGGGAATGCGTTCGTCGGCGAGCGCGCCGAGACGTTTAAGACCGGATAAGAGAATATATGTAGACATTATTCCGTCTATATCATAGTCGCCTATTACACGTATTCGTTTTTTCTGAGAGATCTTTTCCGATATTATACCGCACGCCCTGTCCATGTCCTTTAAAAGCGCGGGAGGGTACAGGTCGTTTAACGTGCCGTTCAGGTATTTGTCTATTTCCGAAAATTCCGTAAGTCCGCGGTTGCGTATCAGTCTTGCGGTGACGGGGTCTATATCAAAGCGGGAGGCTATTGCGCCGAAATCCGCTTTTTTCATGCTTACCAACCATTGTTCCATTTTGCAGCTCCTTGATATTTATTATAAAAAGAATAATAATAAAACATATTTTATTCAAGAGCTTTTCAAAGTTTGGCGGCGCCCGGATATAAAGAGCGCGCAGCATGCGAAAAAATGCAGGTTTTACGCCATATCAGCCCTTTAAATTGTGGACAGCCGCAATTTAAGGTGCTATAATATTTCGGTGAAATTGAATTACTTTGAAAGTATATCAAGGAGGAAAGGTAAACAATGGCAAGAAAAATGAAAACCATGGATGGAAACCATGCAGCCGCTCATGCGTCTTACGCTTATACCGAGGTAGCTGCTATCTATCCTATCACACCGTCTTCACCGATGGCTGAAGCAACAGACGAGTGGGCTACACAGGGCCGCAAGAATATGTTCGGACATGAAGTGCAGATCACTGAAATGCAGTCTGAGGCAGGCGCGGCAGGAGCTGTTCACGGTTCTTTGGTAGCGGGTGCTCTTACTACTACTTACACGGCTTCTCAGGGTCTTCTTCTTATGATACCGAACCTGTACAAGGTTGCGGGCGAACATCTTCCGGGCGTATTCAATGTTTCAGCACGTGCGGTATCTTCACACGCGCTCAACATCTTCGGAGATCATTCTGATATTTACGCATGCCGTCAGACAGGCTGTGCTATGCTCTGCGAGTCATCTGTTCAGGAAGTAATGGACCTTACACCGGTCGCTCACTGCGCGGCTCTTGAGGGAGAAATTCCGTTTATCAATTTCTTCGACGGATTCCGTACATCGCACGAAATTCAGAAGATCGAGACATGGGATTATGAAGATCTTAAGGAAATCGCTCCGATGGACGCTATCGAGAAATTCCGCAAGAACGCTTTAAATCCGAATCACGCTTGCCAGATGGGTTCAGCACAGAATCCGGATATCTTCTTCCAGGTTAGAGAAACTGTAAACCAGTCTTACAACGCTTTGCCTGAAATAGTTCAGAAATATATGGACAAGGTAAACGCTAAGATCGGAACAGACTATAAATTATTCAACTATTACGGAGCTCCGGACGCTGAGCATATCATCATCGCTATGGGTTCTGTATGCGATACTATCGAAGAGACTATCGACTACCTTGTAGGAATGGGCAAGAAAGTCGGCGTTGTAAAGGTTCGTCTGTATC
>DVOP01000049.1 GCA_018713465.1 Candidatus Alectryocaccobium stercorigallinarum
AACGGAGTACCTTTATATTCGGGCCTTGCTACAATGTTCCTTTCTACATTTGTACATTTGATGATCAGCTGTGCCATTTTATTACTGCTAGCCCCGATACTGTTTGAGGCGGCTTTGCCGGCATCGCCGCCGTTTTTCTTTTTTGCGCTTGCCATATATATCGTTGGGTCTTTGGGTATTGGATGTATATTGGGATTGGCTGTAAAAAATCAGGCGAAGCTGACAATGATAGCGCAGCTTGTGTTTTTGCCCTCGATCATGCTTTCGGGAATCATGTTCCCTATCGAGTTGCTGCCTGGTTTTCTTGAAGCCATAGGGCGTATTTTCCCCGCTTATTGGGGTTACCGGTTGATGTTAGATAATGGTTTTTGCCTTGAAAATCTTTGGTACTTGATTTTTGTATTCTGTGCGGCAGTAATTATATGCGCAGCGCTTTTAAACAGGCAAAAATCCAAATAGGCCGGCGATTAGAAGCCTTATTGAAAAAAATTGTAAAATAAGCACTTATGCTTTCATGAAAAAAGAAAAAGGTATAAAATAATATTTATGTTTATATGGTGTTTACTAAAGAGGAACATAAAATGTCAGAGATAATCGTCTGCTACGGAGATTCAAACACATATGGTTTTGATCCGACTTCATTTTTCGGCGACAGATATCCGAAAAACAGCCGTTGGCCGGAGATAATAGGGCAGGAAACCGGCTTTAATGTGATGAACGCCGGAGCGAACGGGCGCGAAGTGCCATATCCGAAAAGCCGCGCGAATGCGGTACGGGAATGTGTTGAGCGGCACATAAAAATTTTCGGACAACTTGGCGTATGGATAATGCTGGGAGTTAACGACCTGCTCAGCGGCAGAACGGCGGCTGAAACTGCAAAGCGCATGGAAGGGTTCATAGACGTATTAAAAAGCAGCGAGTATTGGCCAAAGATGGATATATGTCTTATTTCTCCGCCTCCGGTGCAGTACGGCGCGTGGGTCGATTCAGAGCGTGTTTATAATGAGTCGAGAAAATTGGAGCCGGCATATGCGGCAGTCGCGGAAAATATTGGTATAAGCTTTATTGGAACGGGCGGCTGGAATATCCAGGTTGCTTTTGACGGCGTACATTTTACGGAAGAAGGGCACAGAATGTTCGCAGAAAAGCTTATAAGTGAAAAAATACTATGAGCAATATTTCCTAAATGATATAATTTTAAATATTAAAGACATTAAAACCGCAGATGAACGCGGTGCGAATGTCAGGACGGCTTAACGGTAAATAATTATTTGCAAACGGCAAATAAAACTCCAGATAGAAAACGTAAATCAGGCACGGCAGCGGAAAAGACACACAGGCAGATAAAGCAAACTCCGCGCAGACGTGGGATAATAACAATACTGTTATCTGGACGGTAATAATAGTCGTATGCGCAGCGGGCATTGCGGCGGCAGTAATTGCATGGAAGAAGAGATCTTAAACTGGTTAGGGGATATAAAATGATTGAAAAAACTATAGACGCTGCGGCGCTCGGCGAGCTGCTGGTAGATTTTACGGAAGCGGGAATAAGCGCAAACGGAATGAGGCTGTTCGAGCAGAACGCGGGCGGCGCACCTGCGAATATGCTCACGGTACTCAGCCACTTCGGATTTAAAACCGAATTTATCGGAAAGATCGGCAAAGACATGCACGGCGCGTTTCTGAGGGAGACGCTGAAAAAAGAGGGTATCGGGGTCAGAAATCTTATAGAAGATGAGAATTATTTTACGACGCTTGCTTTTGTCGCGCTCAATAACGGGGAGCGTGAGTTTGCGTTTGCGAGAAAACCGGGTGCGGATACGCAGCTTAGATCTGACGAAGTATCAAAGGAAATACTTGCCGCATGCAGGATATTCCATTTCGGTTCGCTTTCTCTGACGGATTCTCCGGCAAGGGAAGCGACGGTTCAGGCCGTAAAAACGGCCAAGCAGGCCGGCGCGGTCATTTCATACGACCCGAATTACAGAAAACCTCTGTGGCCATCTGAAGCAGAGGCGGTAAAGCAGATGAGCGCTGTTATTAAATATGCGGATATGATGAAAGTCTCTGAGGAAGAAGCGTTTATGCTGACGGGCGAACCAAAGCTTGAAAACGCCGCGAAAAAGCTGTTGGAAGCGGGTCCGGCAGTTGTCGCCGTCACTCTTGGGAGCAGCGGCGTTTTAGCGGTATCTGAAAACGGAATGCAGGAAATACCGGCGTTTAAGGTTAAAGCCGTCGATACCACAGGGGCGGGCGACAGCTTTTGGGGCGGATTTTTGAGCGCTTTTCTTGAGCTTGGAAAAAAGCCGGAAGAGCTGACGGCGGAGGATGTTAAACAGTGCGCGGTCACAGGAAATGCGGCGGCGGCGCTTTGCGTAACGAAACGCGGCGGAATACCCGCTGTTCCGACTAAAGAGGATATTATTGATTTTATGAAAAAATAAATCGGTGGTTTTTATATGCTGTATGATAAAGATATCCGGGAGCCGCTGTTTGATTTTTTAGAGGAAGCTTACGGCAAAGTGCGGATAATAGAAGAAAAAACGATAGGAAAATCACGCGCCGATATAATGATGATCGTGCCCGACGCGGTATACGGCGTTGAAATAAAAAGCGACGCCGACACTTACGCAAGAATTGCCGGACAGATAAGGGATTATGATAAATACTGCGATTATAATATCGTCGTCGCCGGTTCAAGTCATGGACTGCATATTAAAGAGCATGTGCCTGAATATTGGGGGATAATAACCGCGGAGCTTGCGGACGGTAAGTTTGATTTTTATTTTTTAAGACGGCCGGAAAGGAATCCGAAGATGAAGCTTGAGAAAAAGCTGTCCGTTTTGTGGCGCCCGGAGCTTGCCAGACTACAGGAACTGAACGGTATGGCAAAGTACAAAGAAAAAAGCAAGGCTTTTGTAATAAATAAAATAAAAGAAAAAGTACCGGAAAAAATCTCGGAAAGAACACTGGCGCGGCAGATAAGCGAGCTTTTATTCGAGCGTGATTATAATATAATAGAAGAAACGCTGACCGAGTACCGCAAAGGCGAGCTGCAAAAGAAGATAGATAAGGAAAGCGATCCAAAAAAACGCCTTGAGTTGATGATGGAACAGAAAGAAAAACGTCAGACGTTTATAAAGCGGAGCAGGCAGAGAAAGCAAAGCAAAAGAAGAAAGGTGATATAAAACAAAAAACG
>DVOP01000050.1 GCA_018713465.1 Candidatus Alectryocaccobium stercorigallinarum
GCGGCACGAACTCATCTTCGGTTCCGCAATTAAAACACATATATCGGCAATGGAAATAAGCGTCCTGACATCTTTATCCAAAGTGCTTCCAAGATCGAGAATTATATATGAAAAATCCTTTTTATCTTTCAGCAGATTAACAAGGTCAAACAGCTGCTCCGAGCCTATTCCCAGCTCTGAAAGCGGTTTTTCAAACGGCAAAAGATACGACACGTCTCCCATATATATATTTTTCAATATAAGCCAATATGTATCTTCCGATATCTCCTGAAGCCTCAGCGCAAGCTCCGGATCGGCGTTCTGTCTTGTATCCAGAAACACTCCGAATGACTGCAGGTCGTCGCAGCCAATAACAAGCACCGTTTCTCCGAGTTTTTTCAGTTTTCTGGCAAGCGCTATCGAAGCAAGGCTTTTTCCGCTTCCGCCTGACGGCGAATATACCGAGATAACTTTCGTCTGCTTCTTTTCTTCTGCAATCTCAATATCGCCGAATTCTATAGGCTCGCTTTCGCTCGATAAGCCTTCTTCTACAAACGCAAACAATTCCTCTTTTGATTTATATTTCAGTATATTGAACGGACCGTTTTCATTTTCAGAGTCAACGCTTTTCTTTTCATCAATAAGCATCATATGCGAAATATTATGCTCTTTAAGGTACGCTCCGTAAAATTCTCTCGCGATGAGCAAAACGTCTATATCCCTGTGCAGTCTGAAATAATTTTCGAGGTATTCCGCCTCGGTGATTATCTGAATCGTCGCCCTGTCGCGGAATTTTATCACAAAATCCTCTTCGTAGCTTTTAATATATTCAACGTCGGGATCTGCAATAACTATATTCTTTAATGCTTCCAAAACGCAGCCTCCTATTCGACATTAAATGTATAATCACCAAATTTCAGTATGCTTCCGCTTCCGAGCGGCACATCTATTTCCGGCTGGATCTGAACGTCGTTCAGATATGTTCCCTGCTCGCTTCCAAGATCCTGCACAAAAAAGCTTACTTCGTTCCACCCTATGCGCGCATGCTCGGGGCTTATCCCCGGCAAAGCAAGATACCCGTCAACCGTTTCGTCAGAACCTATTATAAAATCCGAATGTTCGATAGTAAATTCTACCGGTTCAGGCGCGTTGATACTTCTTAAAACAAGCGTTTCGACATCGTTCGGCTCCTGCCTGTCGATAGCCTCTTTAAGCTCGTCCCAGTTTTCCGTATCTTTAACACGCTGAGCCTCTATCTGACGGCAGACAAAATCCCCCGTCGGGCAGCGCATAAAAATATCGTTCAATATAGAATAAAGTCTCTTCACATAGATCTTGCTCTCAAGAGACTCCAGCGGAATGACAGCCGGAAGACATATCATATATACCTGATAATCCTCATCAAGATATATACTGTCCATATCCCAGACGATATTTTCCGGAGAAAGATCCATCTGCTCTTCGATGGCCTTTATATAGTCTATTATATCTTTCCCAACGTCTCTAAGCTCGTCGAGCGTCATCTCATCGACTTTATGGCTAAGCGGGACAAGATTATCGTTAAAATAAACAAGCTGGATCATACTGTTCCAGCGTACCCACCTGCACGGAAGTATCCCGGGGATATTCTCTTTTTCCAAAAATGCCAGCGCATTTTTATCAAGTAACTCTTCAGAATGAAAAAAGAAATCTCTCATCTTCGCTCCTGTACAACAAAATAAAATGAAGCCTTAAAATCATTTAAACTATGAATTTTGACGGAAATCATTTTATCACACAACACCTCTTTATGCAATATTCAGACCCGTGACACTTTAAAAACGGCACGTTAAAAGCCGCCGGTCTTTGAGTCTGGCCGGCGGCTTGAAACTATGCTTTTTTACTGTTGTTTTTTCTTCTCCTTTCTTATATATGTCATGAACGTTTTTTCTTAAAGCCGAGCACAGCTGCAGCAGCAGCCGCTAAAGAAGCTATTCCGATACCGTAATAAACGCCTGTCTCAGTAGTGTCTCCGGTGAATACGGCGTCTGCGGCCTTGACCTCATCGGATTTGATACTTAACGCTTCCGCATTAGCCTTTGTCTCGTCACCATTCGTCTCGTCGTCCTTTACTGTTTCTTCGTTTTCCTTTTCCGCAGCTTCCTTGAATTCATAGTAGTCGGCACGGCATACGATCTCGTCTCCGCGTGCTAAAGCAAATGTTTCATATGCCGAATTGTATTCCGCTTCTTTCTGTTCATATACATTTAACGCTTCCGCATGTGCAGACTCGGCAGCCTCTCTTTCCTCTGCCGCCGCTTTATAAGCTTCCACATACTCGTTCAGATACGCAAAATCAGTATCGATTATCTCATTTTCCATAGCTTCTTCGAACGAGAGCTTCTGCACGCGTCCAAGCTTATCCTGAGCCTTTTCAAACGCTTCTTTCGCAGACGCTTCGCGTTCTTTAGCATCTGAAAGCTTCTGTTCCGCCTCGCTTACAGCCTTTTTGGAATTTTCAACGTTCACCACCGCCTCGTCAAGCGCCGCTTTCGCGTCGTCCGCGGCTATCTGCAGGCTGCCTACCTCGT
Organism: Candidatus Alectryocaccobium stercorigallinarum; assembly: GCA_018713465.1. Taxonomy (GTDB): domain Bacteria; phylum Bacillota; class Clostridia; order Lachnospirales; family Lachnospiraceae; genus Alectryocaccobium; species Alectryocaccobium stercorigallinarum. The sequence continues at coordinate 2,550 of DVOP01000050.1, forward strand.
AATAAGCGTCATATGCTTTATCAGCCTCGGCCTTAAGCACGGCGGCTTTATCCGCTGCCTCGTTATATCCGGTCTCCGCGTCTGCATAAACCTGCTGGGCTGCCGCAACCGCAGCTGTCGCCTCATCGTAAGTTTTTGTCGCATCGTCCAGAACTTTTTGTTTTTCGCTGAGCGTGCTGTTTGCGTCTTCAAGCGCTTTTTCCGCCTGTGCGAGTACCTCTTTCGCCTCGCTGAGCTCTTTTTCAAGTCCCTCGCCTATCGAATCGAGCACTTTCCGGGCCGCTTCTACCGCAGCTGCAGCCTCCTGCTGTGCAGCAAGAGCAGCGTTATATTCTTCTTCCGCTGTTTTATAAGCGCTCTCTGAATTGTTAAGAGAATTGATATAATTATCCAGCCGCGCCAAATATTCTTCCGGCGTGTACATTTCATAACCATCTGAAGTATAATTAAAAACCTGGCTATGTGTTATACCATAAATAGAACCTTTTGTATTTGTAGCAAATCCTGTCACAATATAGCCGCTATCTATTATATTAAAATAATGTCCCGTCTCTCCTCCATTCTGTGTTTCGTAATTATTTTTTTCCATGTCATACCAACCGGTAAACGGGTCGGCATATCCCCACGCCAGATTCTCTCCAACGTAAAACTGTACAGGGTGTCCGATATTCTGATCCGCATAATTCGCGTCGGCTATCGCATACGCCATCATCAGGTCTGTTACATACAGCGGACTCCTTCCTTCTGATTCTCTTAATTCATTACATCGTTTTATCCACTCAAGAGACGCTCTTATATTTTCAAAGCTGGAAGCGTCGGTTGCCGAGCCTTTGATATTATACTCGTTGTATGTACATTGATTTAAAACATCTACAAGCTCTGAATGGCCCGTATCCTCAAAGAACGAATACATTCCGTTCTGCAGCTTTAAAGAGGAGCTTTCGTAAAAGTCCTTAGCCTCATCTAAATTTTTCTGGGCTTCCGCCGCTTTTTCATCGGCCGCCGCCTTATTCGCGTTTGCCGCTTCCAGTTCAGCCGCCGCCTGCTTATACGCGTCCGTATTCACATAATCGCCCGTATTTATCGCTTCTTCGATAGACGCGACATTATCTTTTGCTTCCGTTACCGCGGCCTCAGCTTTTTCAACATTCTCCTGCGCCGCCTGCTCCTCTGCCTGGGCAGCTTCTTTATCCGCAAGCGCTTCATCCTCCGCGGCTTCCGCTTCCTCTTTTGCTGTCTCGGAATCCTGAAGTTCTTTTTCCGCGTCTTCAAGACCCTGCTGCGCGTTTTCAACCTCCTGAGTGCTTTCTGAAACTTCCTCCTGAGCTTTATCAGCCTCCTCCTGAGCTTCCGTTGCCGCGCTTTCAAACTCGTCTTTGGCCGTTTCAAGCGCCACATCTTCTTTCTCCTTCGTCTCTTCAACTGTGTCTGCGGCGTTCTGGACGTTTCCCTCAGCCTCTACAAGCTCTCCTTCAGCTTTGTCTAAATTTGTCTGCGCCTCTTCCTTTGCGGCTGCAGCTTCATTTAAATTAGCTTCCGCCTCCTCAAGGGTCTCTGCGTTACCGTAAGTGTTTGCAGCTACGGCCTGTTCCTGCTCCACTGGTGCGGTTTCTGCCGGATCCGGGGTCTTTTCTGGTACGGAATCGTCCGCCATTACCGCAGTCGCCGAAGCCAGCATAAGCGTGCTTACCGCAGCCGCAGTCAAAAAAGTTTTTGACCGTCTCGATGTTCTTTTTTTGTTGATCGCTTTTCGTTTCATTTTTTGTTCCTTTCCTTACAGTTATATTTGTTTATACGTTCCTTTAACTGTCTATACTTTATCAGGTCACGAAAAGCGTTCCGTAATATCAACTTTACATCAAAAAAACTCCACTTCAGCTTAAGGGCGTACGTTCAGCCCTTAAACTGAAGTGGAGTGATTTTTTATAAAAATATTAATTTCTGTTCTTTAAGAAATCCGGTATCTGGATATCTTTTTTCGGTACCCTGCTTGTTACAGGAGCGCTGCTATGCGGAAAAACCGTATTGTTCTGCACCGCGCCGTCCTTAATCGGAGCTTTCGCCTGTGTGCTGTTCGGTACCTTGAACGTCGGGAACGAGAAAGCTGCTCCCGCGTTTGTACGAGTCTTATCTAACGAGCTTTTGCCGTTCTTTGCATCTGCATTTGCACTTCCGTCATCTTTAAGGCCGGTAGCTATGACTGTTATCTTAGCTACATCCGGAACCGAATCGTCGTACATAGCGCCGAAGATTATGTTCGCGTCCTCGCCCGCAAGATTCTGCACATAGCTTGCCGCGTCGTTAGCGTCCATAAGGCTGATATCGCCTGATATATTGATGATAACATGAGTAGCGCCAGTAATCGTTGTCTCAAGAAGCGGACTCGAGACAGCCTGCTGAACAGCTTCAAGCGCCTTATCATCGCCCTTGCCCTCTCCTATTCCTATATGAGCAATGCCCTTGTCTGTCATAACAGTCTGGACATCTGCAAAGTCAAGATTGATAAGAGCAGGAAGATTTATGAGATCTGTAATTCCCTGAACCGCCTGTTTTAAAACTTCATCTGCTTTCTTAAGCGCCTCAGGCATAGTCGTGCGTCTGTCAACTATTTCAAGAAGTTTATCGTTAGGGATCACAATAAGCGTATCAACATTGGCTTTTAATTTTTCAATTCCGCCAAGCGCGTTATTCATACGTGTTTTAGCCTCAAAGCGGAAAGGCTTTGTAACAACGCCGACAGTAAGTATTCCCATATCCTTCGCTACTTTGGCAACTATAGGAGCCGCTCCGGTTCCTGTTCCGCCGCCCATACCGCAGGTAACGAATACCATATCCGCGCCTTCAAGGAGCGATTTTATTTCATCAAGGCTTTCTTCTGCGGCCTGCTGCCCAACCTCAGGCTTAGCTCCTGCTCCGAGTCCTTTTGTAACTTTCTCTCCTATCTGGAGAACTGTAGGAGCCTTGCTTAAGGAAAGAGCCTGACGGTCAGTATTTACGCCAATAAACTCAACTCCGCCGATCGCCTCATCTATCATTCTATTTACTGCATTATTTCCGGCACCGCCTACGCCGACAACTTTTATAACCGCAGCTGCTTCTGCTTCATTTGTCATTATTTCTAACAAGGAAAGTGACCCCCTTTTCGTCCGTATTTATTTCCCCTTCAAAAAACGGTTTTCTTAATAATATAATTTATATCATAAAAAGGCAACTGTTTTTTTATTTATCACGCCAAATAATACGTCCTTTATCTAAGTCGTAGGGGGAAAGCTCTATTGTAACCTTGTCTCCGGGAAGGATCCTTATAAAATTCATTCTAAGCTTGCCGCTTATATGCGCCAGTACGACGTGCTTGTTCTCAAGCTCCACTTTAAACATGGCGTTCGGAAGTTTTTCCAGAACTTTTCCCTCGACCTCAATAACATCTGTTTTTGACATGTATATCCTCCTTAATCATAAAATGCGCCAAAGTAATTTACCGGCTTAATGTCAGTAATTCAGGTTCGCCGTCCGTGATAAGGACGGTGTTTTCATAATGCGCTGAAAGCTTTCTGTCGGCGGTGACGACCGTCCAGTCGTCGTCCAGCCAGTCGACCTCGTATGTGCCTTCGTTTATCATAGGCTCTATAGCGAGCGTCATTCCTGCGCGTAAGCGTATGCCGCGGCTCTTACAGGGAAAGTTCGGGATCGGCGGGTCCTCGTGAAGAGACGTCCCTATACCGTGTCCGACCAGGTCCTCTACAACGCCGTATCCAAAGCTTTCGGCGTAATTTCCTATCGCCGCAGATATCTCGTGCAGATGGTTTCCCGCGTACGCGAATTTCAACCCCTCAAAAAAGGACTGGCGCGTAACATCGATAAGCCGCCTTGCGTTATCCGCTATCTCTCCGACCGGGAATGTCCTTGCCATATCGGAATGGTATCCCTCGTATATAAGACCGCAGTCCAGGCTTATTATATCGCCCTCGGCTAAGATTATCTTTTTGCTCGGTATCCCGTGCACTACCGCCTCGTTTACCGAAGTGCAGATAGCCGCAGGATATCCCTCATAATTCAGGAAATTCGGTATGCAGCCGCATTCCCTTATGTACTCTTCGCCTTTTTTATTAATTTCCCATGTGGAAATTCCGGGACGGATAAGCTCGGCTAATTTATTGAAAACCTCTTCAAGAAGCTTTCCGGCGTGGCGCATTAATTCTATTTCTCTTGGAGATTTAATAGAAACAGACATTTTACCGCTCTCCCAAAAGCTTCTTTATAGACTCAAAAATATCGTCTATCTCCGCCGTGCCGTCGAATTCATAAAGCACTCCGGCGTTCGTATAATATTCGATGAGCGGCTGGGTCTGCGCATGATACACCTCAAGGCGCTTCTTTACGGTCTCCGGCTTATCGTCGTCTCTTAAAACAAGCTCGTTTCCGCATTTGTCGCATACACCCTCTTTTTTAGGAGCGGCGTACTGGATATGATATGTAGCGCCGCAGTTAAGGCATGCGCGTCTGCCTGACATTCTCTGAACAATAAAATCATCGGCTACTTCTATATCTATAGCGTAATCAATAGCCTCGCCTCTCTTCTTAAGAGCTGACGTAAGCACGTCGGCCTGGGCTATAGTCCTTGGAAATCCGTCAAGTATATAGCCGTTCGCCGCGTCCGGCTTTGATATCCTGTCTACAACGAGATCACATGTGAGCTCGTCCGGCACAAGCAATCCTTTGTCCATATATTCTTTAGCCTTTTTCCCAAGCTCCGTACCGTTCTTTATATTCTCGCGGAAAATATCTCCTGTTGAGATATGCGGAATATTATAATGCTCCGATATGAGCTTCGCCTGTGTGCCTTTTCCGGCTCCCGGAGCACCCAGCATTATGATTTTCATTTGTATTACCCCCGTTTAACCAACTATAGGCCGCGGCAAAATGCCGCAGCCCGAATAATTTTAATTAATCATTCAAAAATCCCTTATAGTTTCTTACAAGCATCATAGATTCTATCTGCTTCATCGTCTCAAGTATTACAGAAGCGATGATTATGAGAGATGTTCCTCCGAATGAAACGCTTGCGTTGAAAAGTCCGTTGAATACGTATGGTATAACGCAAACGATGACAAGTCCGGCAGCTCCTATAAATATGATATATTTTAGAACTGACTGGAGATAATCTACGGTAGGCTTTCCAGGTCTTATACCCGGTATAAAGCCGCCCTGCTTTTTGATATTATCCGCAACTTCCATAGGATTGAATGTTATGGAAGTATAGAAATATGCGAAAAATACGACCAAGAGCACGTAAATAGCAAGTCCTATCGTCAGGAACCAGTTGCTCGGATTGAACCAGTTGCTTGAACTGAGCATTGCCACAGCTGTTGCTCCCCAGCCCGTTATCGAAGCTCCCGTGAAGCTTATTATGATAGACGGGAACGACATTATGGAAGACGCGAAGATTATCGGTATAACGCCCGATGTATTTACTTTGAGCGGTATGTGCGAAGACTGTCCGCCCATCGTCCTTCTTCCTACTATCTTCTTTGAATACTGAACGCTTATCCTGCGCTCTCCGCCGTTAAGTATGAGAACAAGCACAACGACGAAAATTATTACCGCAAAGATGATTATCCATGCGACCGTCGCCCATGCAATACTCTTTCCCTGTACGAAGTTTTCATACAGTGTAATGAAGTCTACGGGAACACGTGAAAGGATATTTATCAAAAGGACGATAGATATTCCGTTTCCAATTCCCTTGTCGTTGATCTGCTCGCCGAGCCACATCAAAAATGAGCTTCCCGCCGTAAGACAAACGACAACGGTGATAACATTCATTACATTCATTTCCAGCAAAAGCTGGTTTCCAAAGCCGATGCACATTGCGACCGACTCAAGCAAAGCCAGTCCTATCGAAAGATATCTTGTAAGCTCTCTTAATTTCTTTCTTCCCTGTTCGCCGTCTTTCTGCATCTCCTCAAGCTTAGGAATAGCTATCGTGAGAAGCTGTACGATGATAGAAGAAGTAATGTACGGAGTAATGCTCAGAGCAAAAATCGAGAAATTGCTGAAGCCTCCTCCTGTAAATGCGTCAAGGAACGTAAACGCGTCGTTTGATGTTCCCGCAAGTAAGCTACTGAAAAAAGAAGTGTCTACGCCCGGGACAGGGATCTGCGACCCTGCCCTGATGATCACTAATGCTATTAAAACATAGAATAATCTCTGGCGTACTTCTTTTATGCGAAGTGCATCGCGTAAGGTCTTTATCATCAGATCACCTCGGCTGTTCCACCTGCTGCCTCTATTTTAGCCTTTGCGCTTTCACTGAAGGCAGACACTTTCACTGTAAGTTTCTTCGTGAGTTCACCGTTTCCAAGGATCTTGATTCCGTCCCTCGGATTCGAAACGTGACCGTTCTCAACGAGAAATTCCGTAGTGATCTCTGTACCGTCTTCATATCTGTTCAGTTCATCGATATTAAGCGCAACGATTTCTTTAGAATTTCTGCATTTGAAGCCTCTCTTCGGGAGTCTTCTGTATAAAGGCATCTGACCGCCCTCAAAACCCGGTCTCGGAGCTCCTGAGCGGGCTTTCTGTCCTTTATGGCCTTTGCCTGCAGTCTTGCCGTTTCCTGACGCATGACCACGGCCTCTGCGGAAATTATCGCTATGCTTTGAGCCGGCTGCCGGCTGCAAATTTGATAAGTCCATTGTAGTACCTCCTGTTTAAAGTTTACTCTTCCACCTTAACGAGATATTCAACCTGTTTGATCATGCCTCTGATAGCTGCGTTATCCGGCTGCTCAACTGTGTGATTCAATTTCTTAAGGCCTAAGGATTCCACGATTTTTTTATGCTTCGGAATGCATCCGATCGTAGATTTCTTTAACGTAATACGTAATTTATCTGCCATTTTACCGTTCCTCCTTATGCAAATATCTCTTCTTTAGATATTCCTCTGAGTCTTGCAACCTCTTCCGGTGTCTTAAGGTGGCGAAGTCCCTCAATAGTAGCGAGTACTACGTTCTGCTTGTTGTTTGATCCTAAAGATTTTGCACGGATATTTGAAACTCCGGCAAGCTCTACGACCGCACGTGCAGGACCGCCTGCTATGATACCTGTACCTTCAGGGGCTTTTTTAAGGAGAACTTCGGCGCTGCCGAATTTTCCAATAAAATCATGTGTTACACTGTTATTTTCATCTCTCGCAACGGAAATAAGGTTCTTTGTAGCGTCTTCTTTTCCTTTGCGGATAGCTTCCGGGATCTCAGTAGCTTTTCCAAGTCCCGCGCCAACATGACCGTTCCTGTCTCCTACTACTACCAAGGCGGTAAAACGCATGTTACGTCCACCTTTGACAACTTTTGTTACACGTTTGATGGAAACAACTTTTTCCTCCAGCTCTAACTGGCTGGCATCAATTATCGCATGTCTCATGTGTTCTACTCCTTTCCTTAGAATTCAAGTCCGGCTTCACGTGCCGCATCAGCTAAAGCTTTAACTTTGCCATGATATATGAATCCGCCGCGGTCGAATATAACTTCTTTTATACCCGCTTCAACGGCTTTCTTTCCTATAACGGTTCCTAAATACGCAGCAGCAGCTACATCGTTTGTTTTTTCAAGCTCAGCCTTTACATCTTTCTGTACCGTAGAAGCGGCTACAAGAGTATGTCCGGCAACATCGTCAATGATCTGTGCATACATGTGCTCATTGCTGCGGAAAACTGCAAGACGCGGTCTTTCAGCTGTGCCCACGATATGGTTGCGCATT
>DVOP01000051.1 GCA_018713465.1 Candidatus Alectryocaccobium stercorigallinarum
TATCAAAGTGTAAGCTTACAGAAATTTTTTCGAAAAATTTATGCATTTTAACTAGAAAAAATCATAAGGCTGACATCAAAAGGTATTTTATCTTATTATATAGTCAATTGCTCCACTGTTCAGATTGACAAGTCGGCGTGAATAATATAGCATTTTGTTTAATGTCTTATAAATATGTATTGCTTTGCGATATATTCTTATTAAAGTTAAAAACATGAGGGGGAAGATATGTCAGGCAGCAAGAAAAAAACTATTATAACCGCTGTGGCCGTAGGTATTGTAGTTATCGTTATGGCGATCGCCGCATGCACTACTACCGCCGAAAGCGTACAGGCTACGTTCTGGGGACTCGTTCCGCCTATCGTGGCGATAGGGCTCGCTCTTATAACAAAAGAGGTTTACAGCTCTCTTTTCCTTGGAATTTTAGTCGGAGCGCTTTTATACACCGGCTTCAACTTTGAAGCTACCGTAAACCATGTATTTTCAGGTGGGATCGTTGCGGTACTTTCCGATGCGGGAAACCTTGGTATCCTCGTATTCCTTGTAATACTCGGAGCAATGGTAAGCCTGATGAACAAGGCCGGCGGTTCGGCGGCATTCGGACGCTGGGCTTCTAAAAAGATAAAAACAAGGGTAGGCGCGCAGCTCGCGACTATAGTTTTAGGCGTTCTCATCTTTATAGACGACTATTTTAACTGCCTTACGGTCGGAAGCGTAATGCGCCCTGTCACTGATAAACACAACGTATCGAGAGCTAAGCTGGCGTACCTCATCGACGCTACGGCGGCGCCGGTATGTATAATCGCTCCCATCTCATCATGGGCGGCCGCGGTTTCAGGCTTTGTAGAGGGCGAAGACGGACTCTCACTGTTTATACAGGCCATACCGTTTAACTTCTACGCCCTGCTTACCATCGCGATGATGATAAGTCTTGCCGTCATGAAGGTCGATTTCGGACCGATGGCTCTGCATGAGCGCAACGCAATAAGCGGCGATCTTTTTACTACTCCGGACCGTCCATACGCTACGGACACAAGCCCTGATGAAAACCCAAACGGAAAGGTCATAGACCTGCTTATCCCGATAATTTGCCTTATTGTCTGCTGCATAACCGGAATGCTCTATACCGGCGGATTTTTCTCCGGAGTGAACTTTGTAGACGCATTTGCCGGCAGCAACGCTTCCGTAGGCCTTATGCTCGGTTCATTCTTCGCTTTAGTTATAACGATAGCCCTTTTCATGCTCCGCAAAGTTATGACGTTCGAAAAATGTATGTCATGCCTTCCGGAGGGCTTTAAGGCCATGGTCCCGGCGATCCTTATCCTTACATTTGCATGGACGCTTAAATCGATGACCGACGACCTCGCCGCAGGAACTTTCGTAGCCGAGATCGTGCAGAACTCAGCCGCGGGCTTTATGAATTTCCTTCCGGCCATCATCTTCCTCATCGGCTGTCTGCTGTCTTTTGCTACAGGAACGTCATGGGGAACCTTCGGTATCCTTATTCCTATCGTTGTAAAAGCGTTCCAGGGCACAGATCATACAATGATGATAATCGCTATTTCAGCGTGTATGGCGGGGGCTGTATGCGGAGACCACTGCTCTCCGATCTCGGACACGACGATAATGTCCTCGGCCGGCGCACAGTGCAACCACGTAAACCACGTTTCGACGCAGCTTCCATACGCTATGGTTGCCGCATTGATATCGTTTTTATCATACATCGTCGCAGGATTTACAAGAAGCGCGCTTATCTCGCTCCCGTTCGGACTTATCGTATTGTTCCTGCTGCTTTTCATAATAAAGCGCAAGCACCGCGGAGCGTTCCATCATATCTAATAGCGCAAAACCGATAAGCGCATTATCTTCAACATAACTAAAAACGCAACATAAAAGAGGCTGCAAAACAGCCTCTTTTATTATCGTTCACACAAATCAGGCAAACGCCTTATTTATTTTTTCTCGATATACTCTTCAATACCCTTAGCCGCAGCCTTTCCTGCGCCCATCGCAAGGATAACCGTCGCGGCTCCTGTAACGGCGTCGCCGCCCGCAAATACGCCGTCTTTAGACGTCTGTCCGTTTTCTTCATCGGCAACGATACATTTCTTTCTGTTCGTGTCGAGACCTTTGGTAGTTGAAGAAATAAGCGGGTTCGGAGATGTTCCGAGCGACATGATGACCGTATCGCACTCTATATCGAATTCAGAACCCGGAACCTCTACAGGACGTCTTCTTCCTGACTCGTCAGGCTCTCCAAGCTCCATACGGATACATTTAGCGCCTCTTACGCTGTCGTTTTCGTCCATGTAAATCTCTTTTATATTTGTAAGGAGATCGAAGATTATTCCCTCTTCCTTAGCGTGATGGACTTCTTCTACTCTGGCAGGAAGCTCCTCTTCACTTCTTCTGTACACGATATGAACCTCGGCGCCGAGACGAAGAGCCGTTCTCGCAGCGTCCATCGCAACGTTTCCGCCGCCGACTACAACTACCTTTTTGCCTTTAGCGATAGGAGTATCATAGTCGTCTCTAAAAGCCTTCATCAGGTTGTTCCTTGTAAGGAACTCGTTAGCCGAGAATACTCCGTTAGCCGTTTCTCCCGGGATCCCCATGAACATCGGAAGACCTGCGCCCGAACCTATGAATACCGCTTCGAAGCCCTCTTCCTCAAGGAGCTCGTCTATCGTTACAGACTGTCCGATAATAACGTTTGTCTCAATTTTAACGCCGAGAGATTTAACGTTTTCAACCTCGACAGCCACAACATCGTCTTTAGGAAGACGGAACTCCGGAATACCGTATACCAAAACTCCGCCCGGTTTGTGGAGAGCTTCGAATATCGTAACGTCATATCCTGCGCGCGCAAGATCGCCCGCGCATGTAAGTCCTGCCGGACCCGAACCGATGACAGCTACCTTGTGTCCGTTCTTTTCTTTTGCCGGCTGCGGCTTGATTCCGTTTTCCTTAGCCCAGTCAGCGACGAATCTTTCAAGCTTACCTATGGAAACAGGCTCGCCCTTTATTCCTCTAATACATCTTCCCTCGCACTGTGTTTCCTGAGGACATACACGTCCGCATACAGCCGGAAGCGCGCTCGATTCGCTGATTACCTGATATGCCTTTTCAAATTCACCGGCTTTAACTTCAGCGATAAACGCCGGGATATTTATATTTACAGGACAGCCTTCGATACATTTAGCGTTTTTACAGTTAATGCACCTTGTGGCTTCCTCCATAGCTTCTTCTTTATTGTATCCGTAGCAGACCTCCTCGAAATTAGTCGCGCGTACTTTCGGATCCTGCTCCCTTACCGGAACTTTCTTTAATACATCTCCCATTACTTGTCACCTCCGCATAATCCGCATCCGCCATGATGAGTATCGCCCTCTTCGGCTTTAAGTTTAGCACGTCCCTCTTCGGTCTTATACATCTGCTGACGTTTCATTGCCAGATCGAAATCTACAAGATGTCCGTCGAATTCCGGTCCGTCAACGCACGCAAATTTAACTTCGCCGCCTACGATGACACGGCAGGCGCCGCACATTCCGGTTCCGTCGACCATTATCGGGTTCATGCTGACAACGGTTGGTATGCCGAGTTCTTTTGTAAGCTTGCATACGAACTTCATCATTATCATCGGTCCTATAGCTACGCAATGGTCATATTTCTTGCCCTCTGCAACGAGATCTGACAGACACTGCGTAACCATACCTTTTCTCTGGTATGAGCCGTCGTCTGTAGTAACATAGAGATTGCATACCTCTTTGAATTCATCTTCCATGATAACGAGGTCTTTGTTTTTAGCGCCTATGATAGCGTCCGCCTGAACACCGTGCTCATGGAGCCATTTTACCTGCGGATAAACCGGCGCTGTTCCTACGCCGCCCGCGATAAACAGTATTTTTTTCTTCTTCAGCTCCTCGATATCCTCTTCGATAAGATCGGACGGCTTTCCAAGCGGTCCTACTACGTCCATAAAACTGTCGCCTGTCTGAAGCTTAGCCATCATCATTGTCGAATATCCGACCGGCTGAAAAACGATCGTTATCGTTCCCTTTTCCCTGTCGTAATCACAGATAGTAAGAGGTATCCTCTCGCCCTCTTCGTTCATCTTTACGATGAGAAACTGACCGGGCTCGCAGTGCTTCGCGATCCTCGGAGCTTCTACAACCATTCGATAGATGTTGGCTGCAAGCTTGTCTGCACTTAAGATTTTGTACATTTTCTCTCTACGCCATGTTCCGGTTAAGAACCAAAACACTTTTTCCTTTCCTTAAAATTTATACTTCCACTAAATAAATATATCTCAATCGTTAAAATTATATCGAAAACGCATATATAAATCAAGAAAAAACCATGCACACTTTTGTTTTTTGCATAATTTTTTATCATAAACCATTTATTCTTCCGGCTTAATAAATACACGCGTCAAAACTATTCTTTTTTGCAAAAAGGATATATAATTATCCTGTAAAAAATTTCGGATAAAGGAAAAAATAATGCCTTATAAATATGACGTTCTTATAATCGGCGCGGGAGTCATCGGCTGCTCCGTCGCGCGCGAGCTTTCAAAATACCGGCTCTCTGTCTGCGTGGCAGAAAAAGGACCGGACGTCTGCATGGAGACAAGCAACAGGAATTCCGCGGTGCTCCACGCAGGCTACAATAATAAGACCGGCTCCCTTATGGCTAAATTCTGCACAGAGGGGAACAGGACGTTCGACCAGATCGCAAAAGAACTGGATATACCATATAAACGCACGGGAAAACTTGTCGTCGGCTTTAACGACGACGATTTGGCTGCGCTGCGCAGATTAAAGGAGCAAGGCGAAAAAAACGGCATTTCCGGCATACAAATAGTCGGACGCGATTTTATAGATAAAAAAGCCCCTCTTGTAAAAGGAAATTTTGCAATGTGGTCTCCAACAACGGCTATACTAAGTCCTTTTCAGTTCACCTTCGGAATGGCTGAAAACGCGGCGAAAAACGGAGTTGAATTCCTTTTTGACAGCGGGGTTACAGGCATACGCCTTAATCCCGACGGGATATACTCTGTCAGCACGGCATCCGGACTTATAAGCTGCCGATGGATAATCAACTGCGCGGGCCTTAACTCCGATATCATTTCTTCAATGCTCGGAATAGATGAATATACGATACACCCATGCCGCGGCGAATATTATATATTAGATAAAAAGCTCAAAGACACGCTGCCGCTTCCCGTATATCCGGTCCCAAACTATAAGACCGGAGGCCTGGGCATACATCTTACGCCTACGCTTGACGGAAACATCATGGTCGGGCCGAGCACAGAATATATCACCGACCGCGAAGACTACTCTTCCACGCGCAGCATAATGGATATGCTCATAAAAGACGGAAGCCGGATATATCCTTATCTTAAGCAGGAGAATTTTATACGCAACTTTTCCGGCATACGCCCTAAGCTCACCTCCAAAGAAGAAGGCGGGTTCCATGATTTCGTAATAGAGCGCAGAGACGATACCGCACCGCATGCGATAAATCTTGTCGGTATAGAATCACCGGGGCTTACAAGCGCCGTCCCAATATCGCATGAAGTCGTCCGGCTGATAGAAGAAAAAGAAAAATTAAAACCCGATCCGGATTTCGACCCGATACGGAAACGTTTCCCGTCTTTCAGGGATAAAACCGCCGAAGAACAGGCCGAGCTCATACGCAAAGATCCCGATTACGGCGAGATAATATGCAGGTGCGAAAATATAACAAAAGCCGAGATACTATCTGCGATAAACGGGCCGCTTGGAGCCAATACTGTCACCGGCGTAAAATACCGCTGCCGCGCAATGATGGGAAGGTGTCAGGGCGGCTACTGCCAGACGAGGATAACCGAACTCCTTATGCGCGAAAAATGGATAGCGCCTGAAGAGCTTATTTACGAAAGAAATGGCTCTTATATATTTACCGGGGAGGTGCGCTGACATGACTCCTATAAATAAACAAGTCGTCATAATCGGCGGAGGCCCCGCCGGACTTGCCGCTGCCGCATCCTTAAAGAAAAGCGGCGTCAGCGACATACTTATAATAGAGCGCGAACATCAGCCCGGAGGCATTTTAAGACAATGTATACACGACGGCTTCGGCCTTACCAGATTCGGAGAAACCCTTTCAGGCCCCGAATACGCGCAGCGCTTTGCAGACCTCGTTTCAAAGCTGGATATAGGCGTTTTAACGGATACTACCGTTACAGGGCTTTCCGGCGACAGGACAGTTACCGCAGTCTCAAGAGACGGCCTTATACAATATAAAGCCGACGCGGTGATACTTGCGATGGGCTGCAGGGAGCGGACGCGCGGAGCTCTTTCAATACCCGGCGAACGGCCCTCCGGAGTGTTTACCGCAGGCGTAGCCCAGGCATATATCAATCTTAAGAATAAGATGATAGGCCGCCGCGCTATAATTTTAGGCTCAGGCGACATCGGAATGATAATGGCAAGAAGGCTCACGCTCGAAGGCGCAAAGGTAGACGCTGTTTTCGAGATACAGCCGTATCCGAGCGGACTGCCAAGGAATATAGAACAATGCCTTAACGATTACGGCATACCGCTTTATTTAAGTCATACCGTGACAAAAATAATAGGAAAAAACCGGCTTGAGGCGGTAGAAGTCAGCCGTGTCGACGAGCACTTAAGGCCTGTTAGCGGAATAGAAAAAATCTACCCTTGCGACACGCTTATCCTTTCAGTCGGTCTTATACCGGAAAACGAACTTTCACTGATGGCTGGCGTCAGACTTGATACGCGTACAAAAGGCGCCGTTGTTGATGAAAACTGCCAGACAAGCGTTCCCGGGATATTTGCCGCGGGAAATGTACTGCACGTCCACGACCTCGTGGATTTCGTTTCTCTTGAAGCCGAACATATGGCGGCCTGCGTGACCGGTTTTCTTAACGGAAAACTCAGTCCCGCAAAAATAAATATAGAAGCCGGCGGCGATATAGGATATACCGTTCCGCAGGTCATAAGCGGCACGCGCGATGTAAATATATCATTCCGCCCCAAAAAGCCCCTTAAAAACTGCCGCGTAGAGATATGGCAGGAGAATTCACGTCTTATAAGCAAGAAATACGCGAAGCTCATACCCGCCGAAATGGAGCATATGACCCTGCCGGCTTCAAAGCTCCTTTCAGACTCCGATATAAAGGTGGTGACAGTCTGTGAATAAAACCGTTACATGCATACTTTGTCCAAACGGCTGCGAAATGAATGTGGAATTTTGCGAAAAAAAAGTTATATCTGTCAACGGAAACAAATGTGCAAAAGGCGCAGGCTATGCCGAACAGGAAATAACAGCTCCGGTCAGGAACATCGCTTCATCCGTATCAGTCGAAAACGGCGATATGCCGCTTTGCAGCGTCCGCCTGTCCTCGCCCGTTCCAAAAGAACGCATTTTTGACGTAATGAACGAAATACGGAAAGTTAAAGTAAAAGCTCCCGTATGTATCGGAGATGTGCTTATATCAAACGTACTTGGGCTGAAAAGCAACGTCATAGCCACGCGGAATGTTAAAGAGGCAAACTAAACCATATGTATAAAACATGCTATTTTACGGATTTACATATTACAAAAGCAAGTGTAAAATAGCCTGATAGAGCGGTATCGCTCTAAATTTGAGGTAAGGAGAACTCACATGAAAAACAAAACGCTTTGGGCACATAAAAACTTTGACGCAGATAAAGCCGAAGCTTTCTGCAATGATTATAAAAATTTCCTTTCAACATGCAAAACAGAACGCGAATGCACTGCCGAAATCATAAACGAATTGAAAAAAGCCGGCGCAAGATCCGTCGATGAGCTTATCGCTTCCGGAAAAACTCCAAAGGCAAACGATCTTGTATACGCGGATATGATGAAAAAATCCGTGCTTATTTTCAGGATAGGCAAACAGCCGCTTACAGAGGGATTCCGTATTTTGGGCGCTCATATCGACTCGCCGCGCCTTGACCTTAAACAGAAACCGCTTTATGAAGACAAAGGACTGGCTTATTTCGATACTCACTACTATGGCGGTATCAAAAAATACCAGTGGACCGCTCTTCCGCTCGCCATTCATGGAGTCGTAGCTAAAAAAGACGGTTCTTCAGTAGTAATTAATATCGGAGAAAAGCCGGAGGATCCGGTATTCGGTATCTCAGACCTGCTTCCGCACTTAGGCGCAAAACAGATGGCAAAAAAAGCTTCCGAATTCATTCCGGGCGAATCGCTTAATATCCTTATCGGAAGCAAACCGGCCGCAGACGGCTCTGATAAAGAAAGCAAAAAAGAAAAAGAGCCTGTAAAGAAATATATCCTTTCGATACTTAAAGAGCAGTACGGGATCGAGGAAGAAGATTTCATTTCCGCAGAATTAGAAGTAGTTCCGGCAGGAGGCGCAAAGGATTTCGGACTCGACAGAAGCATGATAATCTCTTACGGACAGGACGACCGCGTGTGCGCATATCCGTCGTTCCGCGCTATAATGGATCAGGAAGATCCTGAAATAACAAGCGTATGCCTTCTCACCGATAAAGAAGAGATAGGAAGCGTCGGCGCTACGGGAATGCATTCACGCTTCTTTGAAGATACTATCGCCGAAGTTATGGATATATGCGGCTGCTACAGCGAGATCAAGCTGCGCCGCGCCCTTAAAAAGAGCTGCGTCCTTTCCTCTGACGTTACGGCCGGATTCGACCCGATGTACCCCGACGTAAGCGAGCCGAACAACAGCGCTTATCTCGGACTCGGCCCGGTATTCAACAAATACACCGGCTCAAGAGGTAAATCAGGTTCGAACGACGCAAACGCAGAATACATCGCTTTCCTGCGCAATATAATGGATTCCGAAAACGTCTCATATCAGACTTCCGAACTCGGCAAAGTCGACGAGGGCGGCGGCGGAACGATCGCATACATCATGGCAAACCTCGGAATGAACGTCATCGATTTCGGCGTTGCGGTGCTTTCAATGCACGCTCCGTTCGAAATAACGAGCAAAGCCGATGTATATGAAACATACAGGGCGTATAGGGCGTTTGTATCTAAATAATATCAATAAAAAGCTTCCGCGTAGGATCATATATTACACATTCTACGCAGAAGCTTTTTACATTTTAAGAAATTTATTCAACTTCTTGTCAAAACTTATAATTTCATCCCCAAGAATTTTGTGCCTGGAAATAAGTATGCAATCAACAAAATCTAAGGAAGTTTGTGAAAACAATTGTATAGCACCATATACAACAGCGCTGTTTTCCATATTTATCTCGCCAAGAAATTCAATGAGTGTTTCACCTATTTCCATTCGTGGAACATTATAAACACCTTTGAGAACATATATTACCTCAGTTATTATTTCAGGAGTAGCATAAGCGCCTTCTTCAATAACGCGTTTAGCTTTTTCAGACATTTCAGCATCATCTTTAAGAAGATATCGTAAAATTACGTTCGCTTCAATTATCCTTGACATGTTTTTCTATAGCTGCCTTTTCAAAAGCAGACTTCTCCTCGTTGACTTTATCTGGCGAAGCATAGCGCGAAAGCTTACCATAAGCATGTCCTTTCTTTCCGGCAGATATAATAAATGGCATTCCGTTTTGAAGTACACTCTGTCTAGCAAAAACTCTTACAGCCTCGGCAAACGACGTTCCCATATCACGATATAGTTTTTCCGCACTTTCTTTAAGCTCAGCATCCATGCGTACCTGCAATGTTGCTTCTTTAGCCATAGCCATCCCTCCTTTTGTAATACAATCGTATTACATTATTCTTGCTATGTCAACGCCGTTTTAGATAAACATATCAATCTTCACTGTCAATTATCAGCTTCGCCGCGCCGTATATACCCGCCTTGTTTCCAAGCGTCGCAAGCTTGAAATCCGTATTTCTGCATGCCGGAAAAGCATAGTTGACATAATATTTTCTTACCCCGTCTATAAGCATTTGGCCGGTCTTGGACATTCCGCCTCCAAAAACAAACGCCTCGACGTCTGTTACCGCCGATATCATCGCCATTCCGCGACCTATATTGCGATAAATTTTCTCAGCAATCTTGCACGCCGTCTTGTCTCCCGCTTTTACAAAATCGAATATATCCTTTGATGTAAAATTCGAGATATTTCTCAGACCGCAGGCCTCGTCCGGGTGCTCGTCGAGATATCTTTTAGCCACATGAACAGCGCCATTCGCGCATGTATACTGCTCCAAACAGCCTCTTTTTCCGCAGCCGCATGTATCCGGCTCGTCCTCCGGTTCACAAAACGGAATATGCCCTATCTCGGCAGCCGCGCCGTTCGCTCCGGTATGTATCCTGCCGTTTAATATAAGTCCGCCGCCCAAGCCGGTTCCGAACGTGACCATCATTATATCGGAATATCCCATTCCGCCGCCCTTCCACAACTCTCCGAGGGCAGCCACGTTTGCGTCATTTCCGGATTCCACTTTAAGCCCCGTAAGATCCGACAGCGTTTTAGACAGATTGAACGTTCCCCAGCCTAAATTAACGGCTCCCTTTATCGTTCCGTCCTTAAGGACAGGCCCCGGCGCAGTAAGACCAACGCCCAAAACCTCGTCTTTGGATATATTTTCTTCCTTCATTTTAAGAGCGATAGCCTCGGCCACGTCCGGGAGTATATTTTCTCCCTTGTTTTCCGTCCTCGTTTTTATCTCCCAGTCTGAAAGAAGTTCTCCCTCAGCCGTAAACAGACCGAGCTTTACTGTCGTTCCACCGATATCAACTCCGAATATGTATTTACCCATGTCATACTCCTGAAATATATTATACTTTTAAAGCGTCAACCTCTTGTGTCCAACCTGAATTTACAATATCAAAATTTTATGCCAAGCGCCTCTATGACAAAGCCCCAGAAAACTCCTATCACATATGAGGCTATCACTATCTTTATATTTTCCTTCGGCCTTTTATTTGCCCTGAAAAGCACTAAAAGCCCGACGCCGCAGCTTGTAAGCAAGCCGGCCATCATCGCTCCGCCCGATATTATGCCGCTAAGATAACATTCCGTAATAACTACCGACGCGGCACAGTTAGGTATAAGCCCTATGAGGCATACGACCGGAACGGCTATCCATGACTTCGCCGCAAAAGCTGTCGCGGCCTCTTCGAATCCCGCGGTCTCAAACAGCATATCCATTACAAACGTTACGACGAAAACAAAGATCCATATCTTGATCGTATGTATGAGCGCCGATTTGAATATCCCGTCTTCGCACTCGCAGTGCTCGCTTTCGCAGAATTCATGTATTGTTTTTTTATTTTTGACCTTGAATAATTTTAAAACGCCGTCCAGGATATATCCTGAAGCGACCGCCAGCGCCACCTTGACTATCAGTATTTTCGCTATCGACTCTACCTGATAGCCATGCGAGATAAAAAGCGGCAGCATTTCATCTGACGTTGAGAAAAACACGGCCAGCAGCGTGCCTACGCTTATTACTCCTCCGGCAAAAAGCCCCGACGCCGCGGCCGAAAATCCGCACTGCGGAACTATACCGACAATGCCTCCAAGAAGCGGACCGGCTTTTCCCACCTTGCTTACCGCCTTTGTCAGCTTGCCCATGGCGTTATATTCAAGATATTCCATTAAAATGTACGTCAAAAACAGGAAAGGCAGAAGTCTTACGGTGTCTTCAAGCACATGTATCAATACGTGTATCAGCATTATTTCCCTTTCACTTATAAAATCAAACAAACAGCTGCAGCCAGCTTAGAAATCACGTATGATTATACATAAGGAAAAGGGAAAATGCAATTTTCATAGTTCCAAAAGACATGTAAAACTTTCCATACTAAAACCGATTTATCTGTTAGTATGGAAAGTTTTTAAATATCATGGCCTGTCACACAAAATTTCTTAAGTATTTTGTCGAAAGAATTATTGATTTTTTTACTGACTCCATAGAATCCTCAAACGCCCTGTCCTCTATTTCCTGACAAGCCGGTCCTTTGTAGCCAATATCTGTAAGCGCAGAAATAAATTTCTGCCAGTCAACATCGCCAAGCCCCGGAATTTTAGGCGCCATAAACTGCAGCGGCGTAGCCATTATACCTACGTCTGAAAGTCTGTCCTTATAAAGCTTTATGTCTTTAAAATGTATATGGAACAGCTTATCTTTAAATTCATATATAGGTTTAATATAATCCAACTGCTGCCATACAAAATGCGACGGATCGTAATTTAATCCTAAATGATCACTTCCCAGCAGCTCAAACACTTTACGCCAATTGCTTGGAGAAGTCATTATATTCTGTCCGCCGGGCCATTCATCATTTGTAAAAAGCATAGGACAATTTTCAATCGCTATCTTTACATCCTGCTTTTCCGCATATTTCAATATCGGTTTCCAGACTTTTTCTACTTCAGCAAGATTTTCGTCTACATTCTTAAACGGTATACGCCCTATAAATGTAGTTACCAGATTGACCCCAAGCATTTTTGACGCATCGATGACCTTAAATAAATGAGCTATATTAGCTTCTCTTTTTTCAAGATCCGGATCGAGCATATTCGGATAAAATGCCAGTGCTGAAATATCAACGCCGCGGTCTTTGCAATATTTTAAAATATACGCCGCCTTTTCGCCGTCAAGCGAAGCGCAGTCTATATGGCTTACGCCAGCATATCGCCTTTCTGCGTCTCCTCCTGGCCAGCATGCCACTTCAATACACTCGAGACCTATCCCTGATACAAAATCGACCATTTCCTCAAAAGAAAGATCACCAAGTATACTTGTTATTAATCCAAGTTTCATCTTCAATCCTCTACTCTGTTATATTTACAGTTTTTCCTGTTTGGGACGATTCCAATGCTGCGAAAATCGCTTTCATTGAATGAAGCGCTGTTTCTCCGGATATCTCCGGCGGAACATTATTTCTAACACAGTCG
>DVOP01000052.1 GCA_018713465.1 Candidatus Alectryocaccobium stercorigallinarum
GCATGTGATAATATACTTCGGTACGAGGTTAATATCCTTGTTTTCCGCATGTCGGAAAGCCAAAGACCATAAGGAGGAAACAAAATGAACAAGTATGAATTGGCGCTGGTCGTAACGGCCAAGATCGACGATAACGCCAGAGCGGAAGTGGTAGAGAAAGCAAAAGGCTATATCACACGTGCTAACGGAGTTATCACAGGAATTGAAGAATGGGGAAAGAAGAGACTCGCGTATGAGATCCAGTATCAGCGCGAAGCTTACTATTATTTTATCCACTTCGAAGCAGAACCTGCAGCACCGGCTTTGATCGAAAGAGACGTTCGTATCATGGATAACATCTTACGTTACCTTGTTGTACGTCAGGACGAAGATTTTGTTATGCCGGAAACGCCGGCAGAGGAAAGCGCTGCTGAAGAAGCAGTTGAGGAAGCTGTTGAAGCTGAAGCAGCTGAAAGCGCTGAAGCGGCAGCTGAGGAATAATGCTTAGGAGGAAAAAATAATGGCAGAGAATCAGGAAAGAACATATACCCCGTCAAGAAAGAGAATACCGCGCAGAAGAAAAAAAGTCTGCATTTTCTGCGGTAAAGATAACGTCATCAACTATAAAGATGCAGCAAAGCTTAAAAAATTCGTTTCGGAAAGAGGAAAGATCCTTCCGAGAAGAGTAACAGGAAACTGCGCTAAACACCAGAGAGCGATCACGCTCGCTATCAAACGCGCAAGACATCTGGCTATCATGCCGTATGTAGATGATTGATAATCGAAAGGCTCTTGAATAAGAGCCTTTTTTTAATAATTACGGAGGTTTTATGCCGGCTAAAGGAAACGTAAAGGTCGAAAGAAAAATAAGAGGTTATTACGACTACAATCTTCTTGCCGTAGTAATAATACTCATATGCTTCGGACTGGTAATGCTTTACAGCGCCAGTTCGTATGAGGCGACGGAGATAACCGGAAACGATATGCACTACCTTACGAGGCAGGGCGCTATTTCCGCTGTCGCCATACTTTTCGCGATAATCATCTCAAAGATAGATTATCACTTTTTCCTCAAGCTTTCGGGAGTATTATATTTCCTTTCGCTCCTTCTTATGGCGGCCGTAAAATATTCGCCGCTCGGCGTTGAATACAACGGCGCGAGAAGATGGCTCGGCACGGACAGCTTCCAGTTCCAGCCCTCGGAGATCGCGAAGATAGCGGTCATACTTTTCGTGACTTCACAGATAATAAGGATGGGCCGGGATTTTTATACTTTTAAAGGCGTGTTTATAGTATTTATATACGGATTCCTGCAGGCGTTCGGAGCATATTATTTTACCGACAACCTGAGCACGGCCATAATCATCATGGCGATCGACGTGCTGATGATATTTGTGGCGCACCCTAAAACCAAACCGTTTATAGTGATATTTCTGATACTGGTCGTGGTCGTCATCGCGGCGGTAGTCATACTGTCGCAGATAGCTGATTCGGGAGACGGCTTCCGTATAAGACGAGTCCTTACATGGCTCGACCCTGAAAAATACTCGGAATACGGCGGCTTCCAGGTGCTTCAGGGTCTTTACGCGATAGGAAGCGGCGGCTTTTTCGGAAAAGGCTTAGGAAACAGTACGCAGAAGCTTTCAGCCATACCCGAGGCCCAGAACGATATGATATTCTCAGTTATATGCGAAGAGCTCGGACTGTTCGGAGCGATCATACTTCTGCTTCTGTTCGGCTATCTGCTGTACAGGCTGATGTGGATAGCGCAGAATGCGGCCGATCTTAAAGGCTGCCTTATTGCAAGCGGCGTATTTATACATATCGCGCTTCAGGTAGTGCTTAATATATGCGTTGTTTTGAACGTTATACCGACGACCGGCGTTACGCTGCCGTTTGTCAGTTACGGAGGAACCTCGGTCCTGTTCCTTATGGGGGAAATAGGACTTGTACTGGGCGTGGCCTCGCGGATAGAGATAAAAGTCAGGAAGGTTCCGGAGGAAAGAAAAGCTAATGCAAATATACAACGAACAGCAGAAAGAAGCAGTCTTACACATTGACGGTCCGATGATGGTGCTTGCCGGGCCGGGCTGCGGAAAAACGGCTGTTATAACGGGAAGGACGGCGAACCTTATAAAAAAGGGCGTCGATCCTTCTTCTGTTCTTGTAGTGACTTTTACGAGGGCGGCGGCCGCGGAAATGAAAGAGCGCTTTTACGCCCTGTGCAAGGAAGAGCAGATTTCACTTACCGGAGCCGTGAATTTCGGCACGTTCCACAGCGTGTTTTTCCATATTTTGAAGATCGAATGCCGACTTGAAGCAGACTGCATAATAGGCGAGGAATTCAAGACCGGTCTTTTAAAAGAAATAATAGAGCACAGCAGCGACGACCCGTTCTGGGAATATGAGCTTGCCTCCGGCACGGCGCGCGAGATAAGCTATATAAAGGGCAACGGCATATCTTCTGAAAATTTTTATTCAAACGTCCTGCCGGCCGATGTATTCAGGAAAGTATACGGCGAATACAGGCGGTGGCTGGCTGAAAACCGCAGGCTTGATTTTGACGATATTATCACCGCGGCGTATCAACTCTTTAAAACAAATCCCGATGTATTAAATAAATGGCAGAAAAAATTTAAATATATATTAGTGGACGAGTTTCAGGACATAAGTCCGCTGCAATATATGGTCGTAAAAATGCTGGCAAAGCCGCAGGACAATCTTTTTATAGTAGGAGACGACGACCAGTCGATATACAGATTTCGTGGTTCCGAGCCAGGGATAATGTTAAGGTTCCCGGAGGAATATAAAAACTGCAGGACGGTTTATCTTTCGGGAAATTACAGGAGCACTCCGCAGATAATAAAAGCGGCGTCAGAAGTCATAAAAGAAAATAAAAAGCGCTTTTCAAAAAATATCTTTACGGATAATGAAAACGGCGGCGATGTGAATATACGCGTTTTCGAAAACGTATGGGACGAGACCGACGGGCTGTCTCTTGCGGTAAGGGATATGGTAAAAAAAGGCGTGCCGTACGATAAAATAGCGGTGCTTGTCAGGACGAATCAGGGAGCGCGGCCTGTTATAGAAAAGTTCATTTCGGACAGGATACCGTTTTGCGCGCAGCAGGAAATACCTTGCGTGTTCGACCATTTTATCGCAAAGGACATAATGGCGTATCTGGATATCGCCAACGGAAGCAGCAGGCGGGCGGATTTTTTAAGGATAATAAACAAGCCGAACAGATACATAACGAAAAATGCGCTGTATGACAGCAGGATAAATTTCGAAAGTTTGTATATATATTATGAGGACCGCAGCTGGATGTGGCAAAGGATTGAAGACTTTGAAAGAGATGTCCATGCGATAAAAGATATGCCGCCGTATGGGGCGGTGAATTATATAAGGCGCATAACGGGGTATGACGAATATATACGCGAATACGCCGCGCAGAACAAAATACCGCCGGAGGAGCTTCTGATGACCGCCGACGAGATAACCGAAAGCGCGAGAAGCTTTAAAAGCCTTGAAGAGTGGAAAGAGCATATAAAAGAGTATTCGGAAAAGGTAAAATCGAAAACCGGCAGAAAAAATGAAAAAAATTCCGTTATTATATCAACTCTGCATGGCAGTAAGGGCATGGAATATGATATAGTATTTATAATCGATGTCAACGACGGAGTTATACCATATTATAAGGCGAAGCTTCCGGCTGACATCGAGGAAGAGAGGCGTCTGTTCTATGTCGGAATGACAAGGGCGAGATATGAACTGAATATTTTCGCGGTGAAGAACCGCTTTGAAAAACAAACGGAAATTTCTCCTTTTATAAAGGGTTTGATGAAAGGCTGAGCTTATGAAAAACAGTATTCTTTTGATAGACGGACACAGCATATTGAACAGGGCGTTTTACGGACTGCCGCTGCTCACGAATTCAAAGGGGCTTTATACAAATGCGGTTTACGGATTTTTGAACATACTTTTCAAGGTATGCGACGACATATGCCCCGACCATATAGCCGTGGCTTTCGATCTGGCCGCGCCTACGTTCCGTCATGAGATGTATAAGGAATACAAGGGCACGAGGAAAAAAATGCCGGAAGAGCTGCACGAGCAGGTGCCTGTGATGAAGCAGGTGCTCGAGGCCATGGGCGTGACCATACTGCAAAAAGAGGGATTCGAGGCGGACGACCTTATCGGGACCGAATCAGTGAACGCCGTGAAAGAAGGAATGAAGGTCACGATACTTTCAGGTGACAGGGATCTTTTGCAGCTTGTAAACGGCGATGTGACGCTTATGCTTCCGAAAACGAGCAAGGGAACCACGACCATAGAAAGCTTTACGCCCGAGCGCGTAGAGGAGGTATATAAGATAGGCCCGGATAAGATAGTAGACCTTAAGGCGATGATGGGCGATTCGTCCGATAACATACCGGGGCTTCCAGGAGTAGGCGAAAAGACCGCGACGAACCTCATACTTACGTACGGTTCGCTCGAAGAGGCACACGCGCATTTTGAAGAAATAAAGCCCAAAAAGGCGATGGAGGCGTTCAGGGATCATTATGACAGCGGCCTGCTTTCAAAAAGATTGGCGACGATAAAGACCGACGTCGATATGGACGTTCCGTTCGAAAGCCTGATCTTGAACGATTTCTATACTCAGGAGGCGTACTCCATCTTTAAAGATTTAGAGTTTAAAAATTTCCTAACAAGATTCGACGACGCAAATAAGACGAAGATAGAAGCCTCCGCAGTCCGGATAGAAGAAGAGCTTGCGGGAGCCGAGGATATTATTGCTAAAGCTGCCGGTCAGGAGTTCGCCGGTTTTTATCTTGATATAGAAAACGAGGACGGAAAAAGCGGGATAAAAGGACTCGCGCTTGCCTTTGACGGCGAATGCGTGTATATAAAGGCGCAGGGCTTTATAAGCGGAGCATATTTAAAAGAAGCTCTTTTAAAGATAACGGGAGGCTACGCTCAGACGGCTACTATCGGCTTTAAGGAGCAGCAGAATATAATTCAGGACGAAAGAAGAAGCAGCGTATTCGACTGCGCGATAGCGGCGTATCTTTTAGACCCGCTTCGCAGCGATTACGCATATGACCATATAGCGGCGGAGTATGCGGACGCGAAGCTGCCGTCGGCCGAGGAAATAGTTAATTCAAAGATAACAAAGAAAACGGTGATCACAGATGAGCAGAGGGCGCAGATAGCGGGATATACGGCGCAGGCAGCTTATGTTTCAGAGGCCGGACTAAAAAAGAGGCTGGAAGAGTGCGGTATGTCGAAGCTTTTTTATGATATCGAAATGCCGTTTGCGTATACGCTCAGCGATATGGAACGCGCGGGCATAAAGATGAACGCCGAAGAGCTTTTGAGTTACTCGGATATGCTCAAGGAGCAGATAGACGAGCTTGAAAAGCGCATATATGAACAGGCCGGCGAAGAGTTCAATATCCAGTCTCCGAAGCAGCTCGGAGTCATACTTTTCGAGAAGCTAAAGCTAAAAGGCGGAAAGAAGACCAAGACGGGATATTCGACCGCGGTTGAAGTGCTTGAAAAAATAGCGGACGACGCGCCTATCGTAAACGATATATTAAAATACAGACAGTATACGAAGCTCAAATCTACTTATGCGGACTCGCTTGGCGATTATGTAAGGGAGGACGGGCGCATACATTCGCATTTCCAGCAGACAGTAACGGCTACGGGCAGGATAAGCTCTACCGACCCTAATATGCAGAATATCCCGGTCAGAATGGAGATAGGACGCAGGATACGCAAGGTATTCGTGCCGGAGGACGGATATGTATTCGTGGACGCGGATTATTCGCAGATAGAGCTGAGGGTGCTTGCGCATATGTCCGGCGATGAAAAGCTAATCGAAGCGTACAAGCAGGACAGCGACATACACAAGATAACGGCTTCGCAGGTATTCGGAGTGCCGCTTGACGAAGTTACTCCGCTTCAAAGAAGGAACGCGAAAGCGGTCAATTTCGGCATAGTCTACGGTATCAGCTCGTTCGGATTAAGCCAAGATCTGAGCATAAGCCGCAAGGAGGCGCAGGTCTATATCGAAAAATATTTTGAAACATATCCGGATATAAAAAAATATCTCGACAAAACTGTTGAGAACGCGAAGAAAAACGGATATACTACTACAATGTTCGGACGCAGAAGGCCGATACCGGAGCTTAAGGAATCGAATTTCATGCGCAGGCAGTTCGGCGAGAGAGTGGCGATGAATTCGCCTATACAGGGAACGGCGGCCGACATAATAAAAATAGCTATGAACAACGTCAGCAAAAGGCTGCGCGCCGAGGGACTAAAGTCAAGGCTTATCCTTCAGGTGCACGACGAGCTGCTTATCGAGGCTAAGCTCTCGGAAAAAGACGAGGTCTGCCGTATATTGAAAGAAGAGATGGAAAACGCGGCGCACCTTAAGGTCGAGCTGATAGTTGACATGAACAGCGGATATAACTGGGACGAGGCGCATTAAAATGCAGATAATAGGCATAACCGGCGGCATAGGCTGCGGAAAAAGCGAGGTCTGCCGATATTTAAAGGAAAAATACGACGCCGAGATAATCATGGCCGACGATGTGGCGCACGAGGTCACGGAGCCGGGTACTAAATGCAATAAAAGCTTAAAGGAGCTTTTCGGCGACGAGTTTTTTTTAGAAGACGGAAGGCTTGACAGAAAAAAAGCTGGAACAGTGGCGTTTAAAGACCCTGAGATATTAAAGCAGATGAACGGGATAATACACCCGGACGTATGGGAGGAGATATGCAGACGGCTCGAAAAGGCCGAAAGGGGAGGCAAAAGGCTTGCGGTCATCGAGGCGGCTCTGCTCGTAGGCTCAAGGTACAGGGAGATCTGCGCGGAATACTGGTACATATACGCAGAAAAAATCGTAAGGCTTAAAAGACTTACGGCGAGCAGGGATATTTCTGTTGAAAAAGCGCTCAGCGTGATGGATAATCAGTTATCAGAGGGAGAATTTAAGGCTGCCTGCGATTTTACCGTGGATAACAGCGGGGAGTTTGGCGAGACCGCAAGGCAGATAGACGAACATATTTTAAAGGGGAATTTTAAATGAGGGTTTGCACGATAGCAAGCGGAAGCAGCGGAAACTGTATATACGTTGGCAGCGAAAGCACGCACCTGCTTATAGACGCGGGGCTCAGCGGAAAACGTATCGAGCAAGGTCTAAATGAGATAGGCCTGTGCGGAAAGGATATTGACGCGGTGCTTATAACGCACGAACACGCCGACCATATACAAGGACTCGGCGTCATATCGAGAAAGCTCGCTCTTCCTATATATACCGCGGAAAAAACGTATAACGCGATACTTCAGGGCGGAAAGATCGGAAAGATCCCGGAGGGGCTTTTCAATGAAATATCGGCAGATGAGATTTTTTCAATAGGCGATATCGAGGTGCATTCGTTTTCAACGAGCCACGACGCGGCCGACCCTTTAGGGTTCAGGTTTGAATCGGGAGACAAGTCGTTCGCGATAGCCACGGACCTCGGGTGTTATAATGACTATATCATTCGCCAGCTTACAGATTTGGACGGGATATTAGTAGAGTCGAACCACGACGTGCGCATGCTCGAAGCCGGCGCTTATCCGTACTTTTTGAAGCAGCGTATATTAAGCGACAGAGGCCATCTTTCAAACGAGGAGGCCGGACATCTGCTTGAGCATATACTGCACGACGGATTGAAGAACATAATATTAGGACATCTGAGCAAGGAAAACAATTATCCGGCTCTCGCCATGAAGACCGTATGCGCGGAGATAACGATGGGCGAGACCCCGTATAAGGCGGGAGATTTCAAGATAGATATAGCGAAGCGCGATATGCCGGGCGCGCTGCTGGAATGGTGAAAATTTTTTAAGCACAGGAGAAAGATCAAAATGAAGAAGACGGTAGTTACGGTTGTGGGGCACGATACGGTAGGCATTATCGCAAAGGTATGCACATATCTTGCCGGACATAATATAAATATAGAAGATATTTCCCAGACCATCATTCAGGGATATTTCAACATGATGATGATAGTCGACACTTCGAAATCCGACGTTAAAGCAGAGCAGATATCAAAGGATCTTGCCGCGATCGGAGACGGGATAGGCGTAATAATCAGGTGCCAGCATGAAGACATCTTCAATATGATGCACAGGATCTAAGGAGAAATATCATATGATAAACATATATGAAGTGCATGAGACCAACGAGATGATAGCCAACGAAAATCTTGACGTTAGGACTATCACGCTTGGCATAAGCCTGCTGGACTGCATGGATTCGGACATAAACGAACTTAACAGGAAAATATACGAGAAGATAACAGGGATAGCCAAAGACCTCGTTTCGACGGGAGAGCATATATCCGCAGAATACGGTATCCCGATAGTCAACAAAAGGATATCGGTAACTCCGATAGGCATAATTGGTTCGGCGGCGTGCAGGACCGAAGAGGATTTTATCTCAATAGCAAAAACGCTCGATAAAGCTGCAAAGGAAGTAGGCGTAAACTTTTTGGGCGGATATTCCGCACTTGTTTCAAAGGGAATGACGCATGCGGACGAGCTTCTTATAAGATCTATACCGAAGGCGCTCGCGCAAACGGAAAGAGTGTGCAGCTCAGTAAATTTGGGCTCCACAAAGACCGGGATAAACATGGACGCCGTAAAGCTTATGGGCGAGATAGTAAAAAAGACGGCGGAGGAATCGGTAAACGACAGCTGTATGGGGTGCGCAAAGCTTGTGGTATTCTGCAACGCGCCGGACGACAATCCGTTTATGGCGGGAGCGTTCCACGGAGTTACAGAGGCGGACGCTATTATAAATGTAGGCGTTTCGGGACCGGGAGTCGTTAAGCATGCGCTTGAAGCGGTAAGAGGAGAGAATTTTGAAGTCCTCTGCGAGACGATAAAGAAAACGGCGTTCAAGGTAACGCGCGTAGGCCAGCTTGTAGCAAAGGAAGCGTCGAAAAGACTGGGCATACCGTTCGGTATCGTGGATCTTTCGCTTGCGCCGACTCCGGCGGTAGGAGATTCCGTTGCCGAAATACTTGAAGAGATCGGACTTGAATCGGTCGGAGCGCCGGGAACAACGGCGGCGCTTGCGCTTCTTAACGATCAGGTCAAAAAGGGCGGCGTAATGGCGTCGTCGTATGTCGGAGGCCTAAGCGGAGCGTTCATTCCGGTAAGCGAGGATCAGGGCATGATAGACGCGGCGAAGAGCGGCGCGCTTACGCTTGAAAAACTCGAGGCTATGACATGCGTATGCTCGGTAGGACTTGATATGATAGCCATTCCGGGAAAGACGACGAGCAGTACGATATCAGGAATCATCGCTGACGAGATGGCGATAGGAATGGTGAACCAGAAGACTACGGCGGTGCGTATCATTCCGGTCATTGGAAAGGACGTGGGCGATACGGTCGAGTTCGGCGGACTTTTGGGATTCGCGCCGATAATGCCGGTGAATCAGTATTCGTGTGAGAAGATGATAGAAAGGGGCGGGAGGATACCCGCGCCGATACACAGCTTTAAGAATTAAATATTTAAATCAGAATCAAGCGTGTTAAAAGGCTGGTGAGAATGTGATAAATAAAAAAAATTTTGGTGAAGGAAAGAATATTGAATTTAAAAGAGAAATTCCGCACAATCACGAAAAGCTATTAAAGGATATTATTGCGTTCTCTAACAGCACGGGCGGTAAAGTTATATTAGGAATTGAAGATGAAACAGGGGAAGTATATGGAATTGGCGACCAAAGTATATTCAAGCTGTCAGATTCAGTTTCTAATATGATTTCAGATGCGTGC
>DVOP01000053.1 GCA_018713465.1 Candidatus Alectryocaccobium stercorigallinarum
AATACAATTCTAATGAAACATACACATCTCTTCTTGAAGTGTATGTAAATGTACGAACATATCGGGGAAGTCATTTTCGGCTTTGTTCAAAGCATTTTTCACTTTAACGAAAAAGGAAAATTGAATATGGAAATGATTGGATTAGCAGAACATGCGTGTATTTTGCTTATAAGCGCTCAGGCTGCTTTATCGGACATCAGGTCATGGCGCGTTTCGAATGTATGGATATTGGTATGGAGCGCGGCCGGGTTTGCATTCGATATTTTGTTTTTCGGCGGGGCGGGAATTGCCGACAGATGTATAGGCGCGGCGATACCAGTAATCCTGCTGTGGGCGTTTTTTATGTTCCGTATGATCGGTGCGGGAGATATAAAACTCCTTGCGCTGCTTGGAATATGGCTTAAGGCAGACGGGATATTATGGTGCCTGTTGTTTTCATTTGCAGCGGGAGCGGCCATATCTTTTGCGCGTATCATGTTTTACAAAAACGGAAAAGAGAGATTTTCACAGTTGGGAAATTATTTTATACGACTCATAAATACCGGGATAAGGACGGGTTATGACGTTAAAAACGCGGGGAAAGCCCGTGTGCATGTCGCTGTATATATTTTTATAGGCGTTTTGCTGAAAGTAGTGGGAGTTTACTAATGAAGAATATCATAGCTGTATGCGACAGGGATATAGAATATGCCCATCGCCTTATGGAATATATGAACCATAAAAACTCGGTTTTTATGAAAGCCGCGGCGTTCTCTGAAGAAAGCAGCATAGTAGAGTACGGCTCGCGCAATAAGATATCACTTCTGCTCATTTCGGAAGATATGCTCAATGAAAAGACCTCGTCGATAAATGCGAAAAAGAAGGTAGTGCTTATGGAAAGCAGGGGTTCTTCGGAATTTTCTGAAACGCAGAATATCTATAAGTATCAGTCTGCGGAAAATATCGTAAGGGAAGTGATGAGCTCGTATGAGGCTGAAAACAGGATATTAAAAAGCGAAGCGGTATGGCGGGGAAAGAAGCGGATAATATGCGTTTACAGTCCGGTCGGCGGGGCAAGGAAAACGACCTTCGCGCTCGCGCTGGGACAGATATTGGCAAGGCAGGTGCCGGCTCTGTATATAAATTTGGAGAGCTTCTCAGGTTTAAGGGAAATACTCGGCCTTTCGTGTCAGGGCGATCTTGGAGATCTTTTGTATTATGCGGCGCAGAAAGAAACCGACCCGGTCGCAAAGCTTCCGTTTTTGACCGAAACGGTGCAGGAGCTTGACGTTATCCCGCCGGCGCAGTCGCCTGATGATCTAAGGGAAATAAGCTCGTCGAAGCTTATGGAGCTTTTTTCGGAAATACTGTCAAGGACGGCGTATGAGACGCTGATAATAGAACCGGGGAACGAGATACAGGATATTGCGGATATATTTGAATACTGCTCGGAGGTGTATATACCGGTGCGGGAGGATCCGCTTGCAAGGGCAAAACTTGAGAATTTTGAAGAGTATATAGAAGAAAAGGTCTCTGATATAAAAAAGATCCATAAGATAAAGCTGCCGTTTAATATGGTTTCGGCTTTGGGAAAAGAATTTTCGGAAAATCTCATATGGAGCGAGCTTGGAGATTTTGTCAGAGGTCTTATACAAAAGGGAAGCGATATTGAGCAATATAGAAACTTTGCTTGAAGAACTGAGGATGAGGCTGGCCGGAAACGTCGATATGACGGACGACATTTCGGACGGTGAGATCCTTGAAGCCATCGACGGGCTTGTGCTTGAAGCCGGAAGGAGGGAAAAGCTGAGCCTGCGTAAAAAAGAAGAACTCAGGAAGGATCTGTTTTATTCCGTACGCAGGCTTGACGCGATACAGGAGCTTTTGGACGACGCCGATATCAGCGAAATAATGGTAAACGGCTATGAAAATATTTTTTATGAGAAAAAAGGGAACATATACCGGTTCCATAAAAAATTTTCATCTGAAAAAAGACTGTACGCCGTTATCCAGCAGATAGCGGGAGGCTGCAACAGGGTCGTCAACGAACAGTCTCCAATACTCGACGCAAGGCTGAAAAACGGAGACAGGGTGAACGTTGTTCTGCCGCCCGTGGCTCTTGACGGGCCTATACTTACTATCAGGAGATTTCCGGAAACCCCAATCACGATGGAGCAGCTTATCAAGTGGAAAAGCATTACAAAAGACGCCGCTAAACTGCTCAGGAAATTAACGGCGGCGGGATATACGATCATAGTAAGCGGCGGCACGTCCACTGGAAAGACGACTTTTTTAAACGCGCTGTCCGGCTTTATACCTAAAGGTGAAAGGATAGTAACTATAGAAGACAATGCGGAGCTGCAGCTCAAAAGTGTTGAAAATCTCGTAAGGCTTGAGGTAAAGCCTGCTAATCTGGAGGAAAACAGGGAAATAACGATAAGAGACCTGCTTAAAACCGCGCTCAGAATGAGGCCGTCGAGGATAATCATAGGCGAGGTAAGAGGAAGTGAAACGGCTGATTTTCTGAACTGCCTGAATACCGGACATGCGGGGAGTATGGGCAGCGTCCACGCTAACAGCCCTGAGGATCTTGTGTACAGGATAGAAATGATGGTCCGCATGGGAATGGAGCTTCCGATACCGGTCATACGTCAGATGATATCTGCAGGGATAAATATCATAGTCCATCTGTGCAGAGACGCTTCAGGAAAAAGAAAGGTTGAAAAGATATGCGAGATAAAAGGTTTTGACGGGGAGAAAATAGATCTTAACACGCTGTATGAAATGAATATCAAGGGAGCGTTGGAAAAGAAAAATGACCTTATGCATACGGAAAAGCTTAGAAAATATGAAGAGCTCACCCAGAAATAAAAAAGCTGCGGGTAAAAACAGGAAGATCATATACAGCACGTACAAATATTCAGCGGCAGAGCTTATTAAATACGGCGCGGTCGGAGCGGCGGCAGGACTGATTATATGCTGGCTGTGTTATCACAGCGTTTATTCGATACCACTTGCGTTTGCGGTAATGCTTATATATTTGAAAACGAAAAAAACAAGCCTTATCGAAAAAAGGAAGAAGCAGCTTTTGTTCCATTTTAAGGATTTTTTAGGCGCTTTGCATTCTTCGCTGAATTCGGGTTATTCCGTTGAAAACGGAATAGCCGAAGCTTTGGAGGATATAAGGCAGCTTTACGGCGATAAAGACGTGATGACTGTGGAAATAAAGTTTATGCTTCAGGGCCTGAAGATAGGCAGACCTGTCGAGGAGCTTTTTTATGACCTCGGCGAAAGGAGCACGCTAAGCGATATAAGACTGTTCGCGGAGCTTTTATCCATCGGGAAAAAGCAGGGCGGCAGGCTTGGGAAAATACTCGGCGATACGCGATATATAATTTGCGGGAAAATAGATACGGAGCAGGAAATAGACAGGCAGCTTTCCGCAAAGAAATACGAGCAGAAAATAATGTGCTTTATGCCGGCCTGCGTGATCCTTTATATGAGGCTGACTTTCAGTGGATTTATTGAACAGCTCTACGGAAATACTCCCGGGGTGATAATAATGAGTATATGTCTGGCAGTATATGCCGGCGCGTATTATATGGGAAAGAAAATAGTAAGCATAAAGGTGTAAATGGAAACTTTATGAAGATATGCGGCTTGATATTGGTAATGGTCATAGTGCTGGGGATCGCGGGTTTTTGGGAAAGAAAAACATTTGCATTTCTGGCGGCAATTACAGCGGCGTGCTTTGCGCTTGCGGCGGCGAATGAGCTTTCTGGCGGAGCCGGAAGCGTGAGCCGTATAGAGAAAAGCAATGCCGGAAACGGAAGTGTTGAAAAAGAATTTACGGCTAAGACGGAAGACGGCCGTGAGATAGAAGTAAGCCTGACGATACCGGAAAAAGATTATACGAAGGAGGAGGCCGCGGAAATATTAAATAACGAGCTGCGGCGTCTGGACGGTCTTATACTTGGGAAAAACAGCTCGTTCGGTCATATCTGTTATGATATGGAGCTTCCTGAAACGGGCTCAGATCCGAATGTTTCGATAACATGGAAGAGTTCGGATCCGCTGGTAATATCTTCAGACGGAAAAATACAAAGCGGTATCCCAGAAGACGGCTCAGAGGTGAATTTAACGGCTGTCCTTACTCTTTCGCAGGAGCAGCGGGAGTATAAAAAAACATTACGGGTATATCCGTCGGAGGATATTAAAACGCTCGCAGATGAAATAAAAAATGAAGCGGAAAAGGAAAACGCGGAAAATCAGGGCGATGAATTTATATTGCCGGAAAGCATAAACGGCAGACAGCTGACATGGTATGAAAAGCCGGACAACAACATCGTTTTGGTATCAGTACTTTTGTTTATTGCAGGCGTTTTGATCCGTGTAAATAAAACCCAGAAAGCAAGTGAAAAAGAAAAAAAGCGGGAAGATCAGCTTAAAAACGAATACCCGGAATTTATAAGCAGGCTTTTGCTTATGCTTTATTCGGGGATCGGCGTAAGGACAGCTTTTTTCAGAATGGCGTATTTATACAACCAGGAGAAGAAAGAGAAAAACGCGAGGTCGGAAATATTTGAAGAAGTTACCGCAGCATGCAGAGAAATGGAAAACGGGAGCATTGAAGATGAAGCGTATGAAAGAATGGCTGAAAGATGTAAGACTCCGTGTTACCGGCGTTTGAGCGTGCTGCTCATACAAAACAGGAAAAGGGGAGGAAAAGGCTTTACAGATGAGCTGGAACAGGAGGTTATGGCGACCTTTGCCGAGAAGAAGCGCAGCGCCGAAGCAGCGGGAAGCACCGCGTCGGTAAAGCTTCTTATACCCTTGGGGCTTATGCTCATGGTCGTTTTAGCGCTTATGATGATCCCCGCATTTATGTCTATGTGAAAAACAGGAATACTGAGATGATAATTTAACGGAAAGGAAGTGACAAAATGAATGATCTGAAACGTTTTATTTCGGAAGAAGACGCGGTCAGTACGGTGGAAATAATACTTATAGTAGTCGTACTGATAGCGCTGGTAGTTCTTTTCAGGGACCAGATAACCCAGATCGTCAACAATATACTTAAGAAAGCCGCTTCGCAGAGCGACGCGGTATAAAAAAGAATGTGAGGTAAGCAAAAGGTGTCGGCAGCAGACAGGAACAGTTCGGTAATTGAAAACGGAAGTATAACGGTATTTTTAAGCCTGATACTCTGTGTGATACTTTCGCTTATCTTCGCATGTATCAGTTCGGCGCGTATTTCAGCCGGAAGAGCGGCGCTTTCGTGCGCGATGGAAGAGGGAATGTTTTCGCTTTTTTCAAACTATGATAAAGGACTGTATGAAGAATACGGGCTTATGTTTTTAGACGGCGGGTATGGGACAAGTGAATTTTATATGGGAAGCATAGTTGACGAGGCGATGGAATATACGGATAAGGTATTGTCTCCGGCGGTTGGTTTTGCCGGTATTACACCATCGAAGCTGTATGGTATCTCGCTTGATTATGCAGACGTGACCGGTTATGTGCTGGCTACGGATTCGGGATATGCTCCGCTCGTAGAGCAGATAAGGGAAATTGTCCTTCTAAAACTCGGAACTGACGCATTGGAAACAATAGGTGATTCTGTAGATATTTATTCACAGGCAGTAAAAGAATATTC
>DVOP01000054.1 GCA_018713465.1 Candidatus Alectryocaccobium stercorigallinarum
CATGGGCTGTTGAAAATGTACGTAAAAGGATACAAAAGCAAATGCATCCTGCAAAACGCAGATATTTCAAAAGAAGCAGGCGAATAATCCTGGCGCATAAAGAGAAGCTGAGTGATGAAAACATTCAGGCGCTGGAAGTAATGCTTCAGCAGTCGAATGATCTCGCAGCTGCCTGGTATTTAAAAGAGCTTTTTTATGACTTTATTGATTCTGCTGACAGAAACGAAGCAAGCATGCGGCTAAAAAAGTTTATCTTA
Source organism: Candidatus Alectryocaccobium stercorigallinarum (assembly GCA_018713465.1). Lineage (GTDB taxonomy): Bacteria > Bacillota > Clostridia > Lachnospirales > Lachnospiraceae > Alectryocaccobium > Alectryocaccobium stercorigallinarum. Next base: position 258 of record DVOP01000054.1, read on the forward strand.
GCCGCGCAGGTCAGCAATCTTGATGAGTTTAAAAGCGCCTTAACGATGCTTTATAACTGGACGCCATATATCCTGAATTCATTTGATTGCCGTTACAGCAACGGCTATACAGAGGGAATGAACAATAAAATTAAAGTAGTAAAAAGAAATGCCTATGGCTACAGGAACTTTGAAAATTTCAGAAATCGGATCTTTTTGTCTGTGAAACAGCTATGATATTCTAAGCTTTTATTATGTGACAGCACTTATAACGGCTTCGGGCGTGGCGGAATATCATAGACGATAAAGAAAAAGAAAAGGCTTTCCGAAAGGGACATCTCGCAGCCTTGGTACTTACTGAACGTACGTGAAGTTAGTACCACTAGGCGAGAGCTAAGCGCGAGCGGTCCCTGGAGGAAACCTTTTCTTTAAACTTTATTGTTATGACTATGGGATTTAAAAAGGCTGCCATTATTATATGACAACCTTTAAAAATCATTTAACCCCAACTCTTGACAAAGAGCCAAAAGAAAGCGTCCGGTCGCCTCTCGCAAAAGAAGCTTCCGGACGGATGATCTTATAGTTAGTACAGCTTCGCCCCTGCCGGAATGCTGTCGTCCAGCATAAGCAGGTTGAGCATTTCTTTGCCGTCGTATTCGCAAACTGCTGAAATAAGCATACCGCAGGAATCGATTCCCATCATTGCTCTCGGCGGCAGGTTTGTGATAGCCACGCAGGTTTTTCCAACAAGCTCTTCGGGTTCGTAATACTCGCGGATGCCGCTTAAGATAGTACGGTCGGTGCCTGTTCCGTCGTCAAGAGTAAACTGAAGAAGCTTCTTTGATTTCGGTACCGCAGCGCATTCTTTTACTTTAACTACCCTGAAATCAGACTTGCTGAATGTCTCAAAATCAACAAATTCTTCAAAAAGCGGCTCAACTTTTACCTTTGAAAGGTCAATGCCTGCTGCTTCTTTTGATACGCATGTTTCAGATACAGCCCCGCAGTTTCCGGACTTTTTAGAAGAATCGCTGCCACCGATAGACTTCATTGTGGGGAACAGCAGCACGTCTCTTATCGCCGCGCTGTCCGTAAGCAGCATACAGAGCCTGTCGATACCGTAGCCGATACCTCCCGTAGGCGGCATACCTATCTCAAGGGCGTTCAGGAAATCTTCGTCCGTATGCTCGGCTTCTTCGTCGCCTGCGGCCGCGTTTGCGTCCTGCTGTGCGAAGCGCTCGCGCTGGTCGATCGGGTCGTTCAGCTCGGAATAAGCGTTGCACATCTCCCAGCCGTTCATAAAGAGCTCGAACCTCTCGACATATCCCGGCTTGTTTGGATTCTTCTTTGTAAGAGGAGAGATCTCGATCGGGTGATCCATTACAAACGTAGGCTGTATAAGATGTTCCTCTACGAATTCTTCAAAGAAGAGGTTAAGGATATCGCCTTTTTTATGTCTTTCCTCGAATTCCACGTTGTGCTCTTTTGCAAGCGCGCGCGCTTCTTCAAGGGTTTCAACCTTATCGAAATCAACGCCGGCGTATTTCTTAACGGCGTCTGTCATTGTTATGCGTTCAAACGGCTTTCCAAGATCCATTTCAACGCCGTTGTATACGATGGTAGTAGTTCCAAGAACTTCTTTTGCCACGTGGCGGAACATATTCTCGGTGAGATCCATCATTCCGTTGTAATCCGTGTACGCCTGGTAGAGCTCCATCAGCGTGAATTCAGGGTTGTGCCTTGTATCGAGGCCTTCGTTTCTGAATACGCGGCCGATTTCAAATACCTTCTCAAGACCGCCGACGATAAGACGCTTAAGGTAAAGCTCAAGCGATATCCTGAGCTTGAAATCCTCGTCGAGCGCATTGAAGTGAGTTTCAAACGGCCTTGCTGCGGCGCCTCCCGCGTTTGACACGAGCATGGGCGTTTCGACCTCAAGGAAGCCGAGACCGCCTAAATAGCTGCGTATGCTGCTTATTATCTTTGAACGTTTTATAAAAGTATCTTTTACGTCTTCGTTCATTATAAGGTCAACATAACGCTGACGGTAACGAAGATCGGTATTTGTCATTCCGTGGAATTTTTCAGGAAGTATCTGCAGGCTCTTTGAAAGCAGGGTCATTTCGCTTGCATGTATAGAAACTTCGCCTGTTTTTGTCCTGAAGGCATAACCTTTAACGCCGTAAATATCGCCTATGTCAGATTTTTTGAAGTCGGCGTAGGATTCTTCGCCGATCATATCTCTTGCGACATAAACCTGTATGCTTCCGGTTATATCCTGGATGTTGCAGAAAGAAGCCTTTCCCATAACGCGCTTGAACATCATGCGGCCCGCTATGCTTACATTGATAGGAGAAGCGTCCATAATAGCGCGGCGCTCGTTATAGTCGTCGTTGACCGCAGCTCTGGCCGCCGCCTCGTCCATACCGTCTGTATTTACTGCCGGTCTTCCCGCAAGCAGCTTGGCTTCATGTTCTTCGTAAAGCTTTTTAACATCGGCAGAATGGTGTGTCTGATCGTATTTTGTAATAAGAAAGGGATCACAGCCGCGGCTCTGCAGGTCTGCGAGCTTCTCACGGCGTACTTTAAGTAACTGGTTGATATCAGTATTTTGATTCTGCTGTGCCATGCTTTCCTCCAAATAAAAAAGAATTATCCAAAACCGCCCGTTTTTGTATAAACGGGCGCGGTCATCATAAGTTAAATATTTCTTGCGATAGAGAGTACCTTAAACTCAATAACTGTGTTGTCGGGCGTTTCTACCTGTGCGGTATCGCCGACTTTTTTTCCTATAAGCGCTTTTCCAAGCGGCGATTCGTTTGAAATTTTATTTTTAAGACTGTCGGCTTCTGTGCTTCCGACAATGTAATATTCCATTTCGTCGTCGAATTCAACATCGAGGACTTTAACTTTGCAGCCGACGTTTATCGTGTCGGTGTCTGCCTCACTTTCGTCAACGATCTCGGCGTTTTTCAGGATCTTTTCAAGCTCCTCGATACGCGCTTCGATGTCGCGCTGTTCGTCCTTTGCCGAATCGTACTCGGCGTTTTCTGAAAGATCGCCCTGCTCCCTTGCTTCTTTTATCTTCTGGGCGATCATTTTTCTCTGGTTTACTTTGAGGTCTTCAAGCTCGTCCTCAAGTTTGCGGAGTCCCGCATATGTCAATATATTTTTCTTTGCTTCCATAGTGGAATATACCCCTTTCCAAGCAATGATAATACTACCTGCATTGCCGAGTTATTATAAGAGATTAGCGTGTTATTGTCAAGAAAATAACGCTTTGAGATCGGCCAATGTTTCTACATAATTCATCTGTCCTCTAAGGCGCGAAGCACATCTGAAGCCTTTAAGATAACATGCGGCGTGTGTGCGCATTTGACGTATCGCCATATATTCACCGTTGGCCTGTGTAAGAAGCTCGGCGTGACGTATTATCATTTTAAATATTTCGTCCTGCGTCGGCTTCGTGGGTTCGCTTCCTGTTTCAAGAAATGCCCGGATCTGTCCGAATATCCACGGATTTCCCATAGCGGCCCTGCCTATCATCAGTCCGTCGCAGCCGGTCTCCTCAAGCATGCGGGCGGCGCTTTGACCGTCACATATATCGCCGTTTCCGAAAACCGGGACCGATAAGGCCTGTTTTACAAGGCGTATTATGTTCCAGTCGGCTTTGCCCGAGTAATATTGCTCGCGCGTTCTTCCGTGTACGGTGATCGCGCTTACTCCGCAGTCCTCGGCCATTTTTGCAATATCGACTGCGTTTATATGATCTTTGTCAAAGCCCGAGCGTATCTTGACAGTCACGGGTTTTCCGGCAGACCTGACAAGAGCAGAGATGGCTTTTTTGGCCGCGTTTAGGTCGGTCATAAGCGCGCTTCCCTCGCCGTTTTTAACGACCTTCGGTACCGGGCAGCCCATGTTGAAATCAACGATATCAAAAGGGATATCATGTATAAGCTCGCACGCCGCGCTCAGCGCGCCGGGGTCGCTTCCAAAAAGCTGCACTGCCGAGGGGTGTTCATTTTCGCCGCGGGAAAGAAGTATATAAGTATTTTTATTTTTATAGACGATGGCCTTTGCGCTTACCATCTCGGTACAGACGAATCCCGCGCCGTATTCAAGGCAGAGATTGCGGAAGGTCTTGTCGGATATGCCCGCCAGCGGCGCAAGCCCGAGCGGAAAGTCTATGTCTACATTTCCTATTCTTATACTTTTCAGCATATGTATGTCCAATATATAACCTGACCGGCAAAGCGGGTCAGAGTTTTTCGCCTTTGATAAATACTTTATAATACAGTTCGAGCGACGCGAACAGTTCCTGCTTATCGTTCATAAGCTGTTTTATACGAAGCTGTCCGCCTATTTCATCATACATAAAGTCGTTTTCGGCGGCAGCGGTTTTGAGCAGCAGAGTACCGTTCCCGTCAAATTCCATAGTGAATATGCCGCCTATCTCCTCCGTGTACATGACGCACAATATCTGCAGCTCGTCTTTTACCTGCTGCGGAAGAGAAGAAAATTCCTGATTAAGATAGTATTTTTGCTCGTACGCGTTAGCTCCGCACAGTACGGTTACCGTACAAGAGCCGGCCAGCTTATCTGCTGACCGGCTGCCGTTATTATGTTCTTTCATGTTTGATATGTTTTCCTGCGTCATACTGCTCCTAATGTTGCGGCCATAACTGCTTTGATGGTATGCATGCGGTTTTCGGCCTCGTCAAAAACTTTTGACTGTTTGGAGTTGAAAACTTCATCTGTGACTTCCATATCGCGCAGATCGTATTGCTCATGGATCTGGTTTCCGATCACGGTATCAAGATCATGGAATGCGGGCAGGCAGTGCAGGAAGATAGCGTTTTTGGAAGCGAGTTCCATTATATCCTTCGTTACCTTATAGGGCGAAAGATCTTCAATACGCTTTTCCCAGACTTCGTTCGGTTCGCCCATCGATACCCATACGTCGGTGTATATGATGTCGGCGTCTTTGACCGCCGCGGTTATCTGCTCTGTGAGCGTGATAGAGCCGCCGCTTTCTTCGGCGTAGCCTTCACATACTTCAACAAGCCTGGGATCGGGGAAGTATTCCGCCGGAGCGCATGCCGTAAAGTGAAGTCCCAACTTAGAGCATACGACCATAAGGGAATTTCCGGTATTATATCTGGCGTCGCCTAAATATACTAATTTCAGACCCTCGAGAGTATTGAAGTTTTCCCTTATAGTGAGCATGTCCGCAAGCATTTGCGTCGGATGGTACTCGTTGGTAAGTCCGTTCCAGACCGGTACTGACGAATACTCGGCCAAAGACTCGACTATTTCCTGGCCGAAGCCTCTGTATTCTATCCCGTCGAACATGCGGCACAGTACGCGCGCCGTGTCCGCAATGCTTTCCTTTTTGCCGATCTGCGAAGCGGACGGATCGAGATAGGTCGTTCCCATTCCGAGGTCGTGCGCGGCAACTTCAAAAGAGCAGCGTGTGCGGGTGCTTGTTTTTTCGAAGATGAGCGCTATATTTTTGCCTCTAAGTTTGTCGTGAGGTATGCCTTTTTTCTTTTTTGCCTTATAATCCGCCGCTAAATCGAGCAGATATATTATTTCTTCTTTTGTAAAATCCTTAAGAGTAAGGAAATCTCTTCCTTTTAAATTCATTTTCGTTTCCTTTTATAACTGATATAAAGAAGCGTCTGTCGGACGTTTCGGATCATACAGCGACGCCGAATCGAACAGGTCGCTTAAGCGGTCGTTTCCGCCGTATACAGCCTCCCATAAGCGGTAGCCGTCGAGATTTCTGCGGCCCATGCGCAGGAAACCGTCTTCGATCTGTACAAAATACTGAGAGGAGTCAACGTTGCAGAATATGTTGAAGCCCTGACTCTTCAGGTACTGGAATTTTTCTGTAGAAGCATAATCCTCATTCCAGCTTGCCAGATCCTCGCCGTGCGCGAAGATGATAATATCAGTATCGCCTATGAGCGGTTCAACGTAGTTCAGCCATTTCTCGGTATCTGCCTGTATGCTGTCCATTCCGGTGTTGGCGCCTACGCGGATATGTCCCCATGTATGGCTTGCGAATGTCCAGCCGTCTTCCTTGATACATTCGGCAACGGCTTTAGCTTCTTCGCATTCCCTGTTCCAGTCGAAATCCGGATTCGCGTCGAGCCATGCCTGCTGGTCGGGATCGAGATCCACGCGGTCTCTGTAGCAGTAGTCAGTTCTGTATCCTAAGATACCGTTGTAGCCGGTAAGGGCTATTGTGCCTTTGGCTCCCTTATATGAAAAATCAGGGTGCGCTTCGATGAAATCATCGAGGAGCGGCACGCAGTCATATGACCCTACGAGCGTATTTCCGGCAGCGTCCACGTATTCGCATGTCGGCGTTCCGTCTTCGCCTATTATCATCTTTGTCGCGGTCCCGCGTCCATTGTAGCTGTGATAATAGGAGAGGTCGTCAAGTGAAAGCACGAAAGGTATTTTTCCTTCGGGAAGATATATATCTTTCGCGGTCATATGCACAACGCCGTTCTCGTCGGTCGTCTCTTCAACTAGATCATAAAGGCTTACCAATACGTAGCCGCGTTCATACATCTGGTTCATCATCGCATTGAATTCATCTATAGTTGTCATCCACTGGCAGAATCCCGGGGTGCCGCTGTCCCAGCCTGAGTCTCCGGTCAGTGAAAAACCGCGTTCGGGGTCTACTACGAGCGAATGGAAGAACACATGGGTCACATTATACGGAGAAGTAGCGACAAGATTGCTTTTTTGCGTTTCGTACTCTGCCAGCATTGAAACCAGATCTGCGTTTTCCATGTATCCGTCGACGGATTTGATATATTCGATCGCACCGTCATAATCGTACTGAACCGCCATGTTCTGAGCGGTTGCTATAACTTCATTGATATCTCCTGACGGCTGGGCTTCCGGCGACGTATCTCCGGGAGCTAAAGAAGGAGCCCCGGTGACGGAAGAAGACTGTTCGATCGCAGTAGAGCCGCCGGGTTTTTCGGGATTAAGCAGGTCGGTTATACGGTATACCCCTGTTACTTCTAAAATAATGAAAAATAAAATTATACATAGGAATACAAGAATTACAGATTTAATTATGATAGGGCCCATCCTTTTTTTGCGCCTTTTCACGGGTCTTTTATTTGACATTTATTTATCCTTTCTTGTTTCTTTTTGAATGAACTGTATACATGAGTATTGCCGATGCGACGGCTGCATTCAGTGATTCGAGCTGTCCCTCCATCGGGATAGAGATCATAGTTTCGCAGCGCTCTGCCAGACTGACGCTTAGTCCTTTTCCTTCGTTTCCTATTAAAAAGGCGGTTCCGGCGCCGTAATCCGGCTCGTTATAAGCACAGATACCGTTGAGATGTGCGCCATATGTATGAACATGATTGGCAGACAGCCAGTTGACAGTTTCAATAAGATCTTCTTCATATATAAATGGGACCCTGAAAACAGAACCCATTGTAGAACGTATTGTTTTGGGTGAAAACATATCGGCGCACCCTTTTGAAAGGATAATGCCGCTTGCGCCTGCGCCCTCGGCGGTGCGCATTATAGTGCCCACATTTCCGGGATCCTGAAGATCTTCAAGTACCATTATGAACGGAGCAAAATTGCCTAATATATCTTCGCGCGTGTATTTTGGATGCTTCAGGACTGTCAGTATCCCCTGAGGCGTCTTTGTATCGCACACTCTCGCAAAGAGCCCGTCTTCAATGGTTTCATATGTTGTATCTTTAAGAAGACCGGGGTTTTCTTTTGCAAAAGAGGCCGATACAAAAACGTTTTTTATCAGTTGGCGCGGAGCCTCCAAAAACAGCTTGACTCCCTCGGCCGTAAAAAGACCGGTCTTGTCGCGCTCCTTACGTTTGGAGATCAGGGCGTTTAATTCTTTTATCTGGCGGTTTTGCGCACTGGTTATCATTACGTAATATTGCCTTATTTCTGATAATTATATGAAAGCGCTCTCGATATTTCATATTGATAATCAGGAAGATCTTTATGCATAGCAAGAGCTTCGTCGATGTCCACATCGGTAAATTCACCGTTTTTAAGGACAACGACGCGGTTTTGGCGTCCTTCGATGAGTACGTCGACAGCGTATGCGCCCATTATCGAGCCATACATACGGTCGCGGGCAGTCGGACTTCCGCCTCGCTGCATGTATCCTAAGATAGTAGCGCGCGTCTCGATTCCCGTAGCGGCCTCAAGTCTTTTGGCCATAGCGGTCGAGTGGCCTATGCCTTCCGCATTTATTATTATATGATGCGTTTTTCCTTTTTTTCTGTTCCTGATTATATTGTCTATGAGGCGTTCTTCGTCATAGTCATATTTTTCTGGAAGAAGTATGTTTTCTGCGCCGGTCGAGATACCTGCCCATAATGCGATATATCCGGCGTTACGACCCATTACTTCTATTATACTGCAGCGCTCATGCGAGGTTGAAGTATCCCTTACCTTATCTATGGCTTCCATAGCTGTATTTACGGCTGTATCGAAGCCTATTGAATAGTCTGTGCACGCGATATCGAGATCGATAGTTCCGGGGACTCCGACTACGCGTATCCCGTGATGGGCAAGTTCGCGCGCTCCGGCAAACGAGCCGTCGCCGCCTATTACGACAAGGCCGTCTATGCCTGCTGCGCGGCAGTTTTCAGCCGCCTTCTGCACGCCTTTTTCGGTGCGCATTTCCTTGCAGCGGGCAGTATATAAAATAGTGCCGCCGCGTTCGATGATATCCGAAACGTCTTTTGCCGTCATGTCTTTAAAACGGCTGTGCATAAGGCCTTCATAGCCCTGGTATATTCCTTTGACGTTGAGACCTTTTCCGAGCGCGCGCCTTACAACGGCTCTGATAGCGGCGTTCATTCCGGGAGCGTCGCCTCCGCTTGTCAATACTCCGATTGTGTTAACTGCTGATTTCATAATTTACCTCTGTTTTTACCTTAACCTTGTTTGTTGTTTTGAAGATACTGCGATTGCAGGATCTTTGGACCCTGATATCTTATTCTATAACATAGAAACTATTTTGTGAATATTATTAAAGTAAAAAGTTTGTATAAAGAGCGTTTTATATTACAGCTTTGCAGACTTAACACAGATATTTTTGCCGCCGAATTTAGCTGAGAGTGTTTCTAAAAGCTGCTCAGACGGATTTATCCTGCAGGTTTCCGGAAGCTTTTTAAGCGCTTTTTCCTTGCGAAGATATATTATCACGTCGCTGTCGCCGCGGTTCGCGTTTATTATGTCCAAAAGCTCTTTACTGCCGGCCTGATACGCCGAATGGTCGTCAAGCTGTATCCAGAGCTCCTGCCGTATATCGTCAAAGGGACGTATCCTCTCAAGGATAAGCTTCGACGGGCGGTCCTCCTCCAAAGATACGCGGCCTGAAATAAAGACGCGCGCGCCTTCTTCAAGCGCGGAGGAGTTTTTTTCGTAATCGCGCGGGAAAACGATGACCTCAGTCGTTCCGAGCAGATCTTCAAGGGTTATAAACGCCATTATCTGGTTTTGCTTCGTATATTTAATTGTTTTATCGGTTATTATCCCGCCAAGGACGGCTTTCTGGCCGTCGGTTACTTTGGGTATGCCTGTCTCGTCGTCAGGCTGGAAATCCGAGCTTGTTGCCGTGATAGTGCTGCGCCAAAGCTTTTCCTGATCCTCCAGTGGGTGGCCGCTTATATATATGCCGAGCACTTCTTTTTCAAAAGCGAGAAGATCGGCTTTCGGGAACTCGGCGATATCCGGAAGAGTTATCTCAAAGCTTAAGCGTTCTTCGTCGGACATAAGGTCGAAAAGACTCATCTGACCGGACATTGAGTTCTTTTTCTGCTGCTGTACCTGGTCTATTATCTGCGAATAGACGATGAGCATTTGATGTCTGTTTGCGCCCATGCCATCGAACGCGCCTGATTTTATAAAGCTTTCAAGGGTACGTTTGTTGACTTCTTTATTGCTTAAACGCTCGCAGAAATCGCGCAGGCTTTTATATGGGCCTCCGGACGTCCTTTCGGCTTCGACCGCGGCCATAACGGGCTTTCCTATACTTTTTATAGCCGTCAGGCCGTAGCGTATCTTTCCGTACTCAACGGAAAATTTTCCCTCGCTTTTGTTTATGTCGGGAGGAAGTATTTCTATGCCCATATGTTTACATGTCAGTATATAATCGGCGACTTTGCCCGGGTTGTCTATAACGGACGTCATAAGCGCCGCCATAAATTCGACCGGATAATAATATTTAAGCCAGGCCGTCTGGTATGACACTATCGCATATGCCGCGGCGTGTGACTTATTGAACGCGTATTTGGCAAAGTCGAGCATGCTGTCATAAATGCGGCTGGCAGTCTGTTCGCTTATGCCGTTTGCGATACAGCCGGGCACGCCCTCTTCGGGATTGCCGTATATAAAATTCTGGCGCTCCTTTTCCATTACGGAAGCCTTTTTCTTGGACATAGCCCTTCTTAAGAGGTCGCTTCGGCCAAGCGTATATCCGGCGAGGTCGCGTACTATCTGCATAACCTGCTCCTGATATACGATACAGCCGTATGTGCTTTTAAGTATAGGTTCCAGCTGAGGACATTCGTACTGTATCTGATCCGGGTGATTTTTTCCTTTTATATATGCCGGTATAAAATCCATCGGTCCCGGGCGGTAAAGAGCTATTCCGGCTATAACGTCTTCAAGAGATTCCGGACGGAGCTCTTTCATAAAGCTTTTCATTCCGGCCGATTCAAGCTGGAATACGCCCTCGCATTTTCCGGCGCTTATCATTGAATAGACGTTTGCGTCGTCAAAGTTTATTTTGAGCATGTCTATATGCTTTCCGGAGGACTTTTCGGCAAGAAGGCGCGCGTCCTGTATGACGGTCAGCGTCCGAAGACCGAGGAAATCCATTTTTAAAAGGCCGAGCCGTTCCAGCGTAGTCATTGTAAACTGGGTGACGATGGTACCGTCTGCGGCTCTTGCCAAAGGAACATAGTCCTCAACAGGCTTCTGGGCTATAACGACGCCGGCGGCGTGCATGGAGGTATGTCTCGGGAGTCCCTCAAGCCTTTTAGACATTTCGATCAGCTTGGCGACGGAGGGATCCTCATTAACCGCGTTCCTGAGCTCCGGATTCATTTTGAGAGCTTTGTCGATCGTTATGCCAAGCTCGTTTGGTATCATTTTAGCGATAACGTCGACCGCGCCGTACGGCATTGACATTACCCGGCCGACGTCGCGGATAACGCCGCGCGCGGCCAATGTACCGAAAGTGACTATCTGTGCTACGCAGTCCTTTCCGTATTTATTTACCACATAATCTATGACCTCGGGGCGGCGTTCATAGCAGAAATCGACGTCGATATCCGGCATAGATACGCGCTCGGGGTTTAAGAAGCGCTCAAAGAGCAGCTGATATTTTAAAGGGTCGAGCTGGGTTATATCAAGAGTGTAGCTTACGAGCGATCCCGCGGCGCTGCCTCGCCCCGGGCCGACCATTATATCGTGTTCCCTTGCATACCTGATAAAATCCCAGACGATCAAGAAGTAATCGACATAACCCATGTTGTGTATAGTCTCGAGCTCGTATGAGAGACGCTGCCCGAGCTCGGGCGTTACGGTTTCATATTTTTTATCAAGCCCCTCGCGGCAGAGCTTGTTCAGATATTCCCATGAAGTAAAACCGTCTGGAACGTCGAATTTCGGAAGTTTGGTAACGCCGAATTCTATTTCGACATGGCAGCGGTCGGCAATGCGCTGTGTGTTTTCAAGCGCTTCGGGCGCATACGGAAACAGGGCGGTCATCTCCTCTTCTGATTTGAGATAATACTGCCCGCCCTCATAGCGCATCCGGTTTTCGTCTTCCAGCTTTTTGCCTGTCTGGATACATAAAAGTATGTCGTGAGATTCGACGTCGTCCGCGTATGTATAGTGGACGTCGTTAGTCGCGACAAGAGGAATGCCTGTCTCGCGGCTTAAACGCAGCAGCTGTGAATTGACTTTCTGCTGCTCGGGTATGCCATGGTCCTGAAGCTCTAAGAAATAATTGTCTTTCCCGAATATTTCCTGGTATAAAAGCGCGGTGCGCTTGGCGTCTTCATAGGAATTGCGCAGCAGGTTTCTCGGCACTTCTCCGGCAAGGCACGCCGAAAGAGCGATAATGCCTGTATGATATTCTTTTAAAAGTTCGATATCGACGCGCGGCCTGTAATAGTAGCCGTCGATAAAGCCCTTTGAAACGATATGGGTGAGATTCTCATATCCGGTATTGTTTTCGGCGAGGAGTATAAGATGATAATATCTGTCGTCGCCGGCGCCTGTCTCGCGGTCGAATCTGGAACCGGGGGAAACATATACTTCGCACCCCAAGATCGGGTTTATTCCGGCGGCTTTTGCGGCTTCATAAAAATCGACGCAGCCGTACATTACGCCGTGGTCGGTTATCGCCCCTGCGGTCATGCCGAGTTCTTTAAGCTGAGCGACATAGCTGCTTATTTTATTCGAGCCGTCAAGCAGGCTGTATTCGGTATGCACATGCAGGTGAGTAAAAGCCATGATTTCCCCTTTCTTCTATTATATATAACTCCGTATCATATTTTCGTGATTTGGCCGTTTTCTATCTTTACTTTTCTTTCCTTGAGCAGATGGCCGACAGCTCTTTTAAAGGCTGCCTTCGAAAGTGCGAATTCCTTATCTATAAGCTCAGGAGAAGCGTGGTCGTCAAACGGGAACGCTCCGCCGCATTTCGTCAGGCGCTCAAATATCATATCAGCGTCGCCGTCTATTTTCAGATACGCTTTCTGGTTGGGAGAGGCGTCGATACGGCCGTCTTCCCTTATCTGTACGACGCGAACTAAAATTTTATCTCCTATATTAAAAGAGCCGTGGACTTCTTTGTTTTGTATAAGTCCGCTGTATTTGTCTTCGACGGCTATGAATATGCCGAATTTCGGGTTTATGTTATATATCCGCGCCGGAAGCATATCGCCGATAGAATACGGAGGGTTAAGCTTCAGGTACTGGAAAACTTTCATTGTTGCGCAGAGCCGTCCGCTCTTATCGGCGTAAAGAGCGACGAGCGCTTCGTCTCCGACAGAGACCTTGCGGGTCTGTTCTTTGAATGGGAGCAGCAGATCTTTTTCAAGACCCCAGTCTAAAAACGCGCCTATCTTGGTAACAGAAATGACTTTAAGCACGGCGGTCTGGTGAAGTGTGATATACGGTTCGGCAGTCGTCGCGATAAGTCTGTCGCTTGAATCTTTATATAAAAATACCGTGAGCCTGGAACCGACGGAGCAATCCTTCGGGACATATTTTTTCGGGAGCAGCACGCGTTCTTTGGAAAGACTGCCGTCTTCCGAAAGATAAATTCCGAAATCAACTTTTTTTACAACGGTAAGTTCCTGCTTTTTACCGGCCTGCAGCATAATCGTCTCCTGACTGGGAATGGTCGTATGTCCATTCCGCTATAAAATACAGTTCGTGTGTTTCGTTATAAAACTTTATCTGTACGCCGTTGTCGAGAAAAGAGCGGTACGGATAAAGGGTATTGCCCAGACGCGCCTGCATTTTGTATTCGGCGCGGAAGCAGTTGAACTTCAGATCGTTCGGGATAAGAGAGATCGCCGTTTTTATGTACTGGGAGTTGTTGACATGGTTGTTTGTGTCTATCATATACTCACGCACGGGAACGGGCTCCAAAGCTTCTTCTTCTATTATAATACGGATTTTTCGGGACATGTGTGTGTCCATATGGGAATCGGGCTCGATCGTATATCCGTCCGCAAGGAACTGCGGAATGCGTTCGGGAAGCTGTTTTTCGATATCCATAAGGACATACTGGGTATCGGCGAGTGCGCAAAGCGTACCGCTCTCATCAGTTAAGGTATAATTTCTAAGGCCGATACTGCCTCTGAAAGAATATGCCCATGTTGTGAACGTTGCGATATCGTTAAGACCGACAGTCTTAAATATACGGACCTGCCAGCCGCTTAGTACCCATGCGAGATTTTTGCTGTAGAGCATTGTAAGAGGAAGGCCGTTGTCCTCTCCGTGAAATGTGGACGTATCCTGAAAGTAATCCATCATTGCCGGAAAGGTAAGGCGGGTGTGCTCGTCGGTCTCGCTGTATCTTATCCTGCTTTTAAAAGAATATTTCATAATCGGCTCCGTTTTAAAATTCATACATTGAAGAAAAGGCGCTGCACACTTGATGCAACGCCTTTTACAGGGCTACTAGGATTCGAACCTAGAAATGACGGAGTCAGAGTCCGTTGCCTTACCGTTTGGCGATAGCCCTATTTAGTAACAAGCTGCATTATACATGAACATAATGTGAAATTCAAGTATTTTTTACAAAACCTTTATTTTAACTGGAAGAAAGGTAAAAAAGATGGTATACTTCATTTACTCGCCGTAGGCGGCGGGCTTAAGTAAAAAGGGAATTTAGGAAGGCTGGTCTAAAGCGGAAAGGCTGGAAAGTAAAATGAGAGCGCAAAATCTGACGTTGCTTACAGATTTATATGAATTGACGATGATGCAGGGCTATTTTAAAAACCCTACGGATCAAACGGTGGTATTTGATGTTTTTTATAGAAAGAATCCAAGCGGAAGCGCGTATGCGATAGCTGCCGGACTTGAGCAGGTCATTGAATATGTTAAGGATCTGCATTTTACGACGGAGGACGTGGATTATCTGAGGACGCTTGGAATATTTGACGAAGAATTCCTCGAATATTTAAGAGGCTTTCATTTTACAGGCGACCTGTACGCAATACCGGAGGGAACAGTGGTGTTCCCGAGGGAGCCGCTTGTAAAAGTAATAGCGCCTGTGATGGAAGCGCAGCTTGTAGAGACGGCTATACTTACGCTTATAAACCATCAGTCTCTTATCGCGACAAAGGCGGCCAGAGTTGTTCGCGCGGCCAGAGGCGACGGAGTCATGGAATTCGGCTTAAGAAGAGCGCAGGGACCCGACGCCGGAATATACGGCGCAAGGGCGGCAATGATAGGCGGCTGTATAGGGACGTCCAATGTGCTTTGCGGAGAAATGTTCGACGTTCCTGTAAAGGGAACGCATGCGCACAGCTGGATAATGAGCTTTGACGACGAATACACGGCGTTTAAGACATATTCGGAATTATATCCGAACGCGTGCATTTTACTTGTAGATACTTATGACGTCTTAAAATCGGGAGTGCCGAACGCTATACGCGTATTTAAGGAAATGCGCGCCGCGGGACTGCCGATGAAAGGATATGGAATAAGGATAGATTCGGGAGACTTGGCGTATCTTTCGAAGAAAGCGTATGAGATGTTGGCGGCAGAGGGCTTTGAAGACGCGATAATCTCGGCTTCGAGCGACCTGGACGAATATCTTATAGACAGTTTGAAGGCGCAGGGCGCGAAAATAAATTCATGGGGAGTCGGAACGAATCTTATTACATCGAGCGACTGTCCGGCGTTTGGCGGCGTATATAAGATGGCTGCAGTCCGCAACAAAGACGAGGAAGAGTTTACGCCGAAGATAAAGCTTTCCGAAAACATGGATAAGGTCACGAATCCGGGAAATAAGACTATTTTCAGGATCTATGATAAAAATACCGGAAAAATAAGAGGAGATCTTATCTGCCTCGCAGACGAAAAATTTGATCCGGAAAAGAACCTTGTCATCTTTGATCCGGAGGCGACATGGAAAAGGACGCTCATACAGGGCGGGACATATAATATAAGGGAGCTTCTTGTTCCTATATTTAAAAAAGGAGTTTGCTGCTACGAATCACCGTCAGTAATGGAGATAAGGGATATATGCGCGAAAGAAAAGGAAACGCTCTGGGAGGAATCCAAGAGGTTCGTCAATCCGCAGGAGGTATATGTCGACTTGTCGCAGAAGCTTTATGAGATGAAAAAGAGCCTCATAGAAGAGATGAGTTTGAAGCAGTAAAATTAACAAAAAAAATTTTTAAAAAATTTGTAAAAAAACTTGTTGACAAAGAAAAAGCTGTGTGCTATTCTAAACAAGCTGTCACCGAAAAGCGCAGGAAAAAAGCGCTGGGAAGTGCAGACGGACTTTGACAACTAAACAGTAAAACACATCCCCGAAAGTTCAAGAAAAAAATCATTTTTTTAACCGGTGGGAGACCATCGGATTGAGCGATCGGAAGATCCTTTAAACAGTAAAAGGGATAAATCAGCCAAGTTGATTTTGAACTGGGAAACTTTTTTAGAGAGTTTGATCCTGGCTCAGGAT
>DVOP01000055.1 GCA_018713465.1 Candidatus Alectryocaccobium stercorigallinarum
TTCACACATTAAAAAGGCTGCGAAAAAAGCTGTGCAGGATCAGGCAGGAGGAAGGGATTGTCTTTGTCCATGGAACCGGACGGCGGAAAACACGCCTTCAGAAATCGCTGGAAAGCCTGGAAACATACATAGCAAAACTGAAGGAGTACAATAAAAAGCTTTATGTCTGTGGAGAGCGCAACAGTTATTCTAAAACAGACCCGGATGCGACTTTCATGCGGATGAAAGAAGATGCCATGCTCAATGGGCAGCTGAAACCGGCTTATAATCTTCAGCACGGGGTGGATTCAGAATACATTACATGGCTGGATATCAGTCCACGGCCTACGGATACGAGGACATTGATCCCATTCCTGAAAGATATGGAGTTGTATCTTCCGTTTAAATATCAGGAGATTGTGGCAGATGCAGGATATGAAAGCGAAGAGAATTACCTGTTTCTTGAAGAAAACGGTCAGCTGGCCTATATCAAACCCCAGAACTATGAAATTTCCAAAACCCGAAAATACCGTCAGGATATCGGGCGGATGGAAAACATGAAATATGATGAGAAAGCGGACTGTTATTACTGTAAAAATGGACAGGTGTTGACGATGCAGTACGAAAAGAGAGAAAAGACGGCCAGTGGATACCGGAGAACCGTTACCGTATATCGAAGTAACGGATGCAGCGGATGCCCTTTCAAAACAGACTGCATCAAGGGGAACAACTGCAAAACACCAATGGAAGACCGCCAGAAAGTACTGTACGTTTCGAAAAAAATGAAAGAAAAACGTCAGGAGACATTGGAGCGGATTACCAGTGATTATGGTACACAGCTCCGAATGAACCGAAGTATCCAGGCCGAAGGAAGTTTTGCAAACATCAAAGAGGATATGGAATTCAGACGATATTTATATCGAGGGAATGCAAACGTAACCGCCCAGAGTATCCTGCTGGCGATCGGGTATAACATAAACAAGCTTCATCATAAGATTCAGGCAGGAAGGACAGGGTGGCATTTATTTCCACTCAAACAAACCGCCTTATTTTGACAGGCCAAAAGTAAATCCTGAAAACAAACCTTTTTCCAGAAAAGGTTTATTAAAGTCCGCCTTTTTGTAGAAACAGAATGAAAGAAGAGAATAGTTCGCCTCAAAAACGGCAAAAAGATGCTGCCGCACCTATGATTTCTTAATCATTGATGCGACAGCCCCTTAGCTTAACTTTACTTACATTTCGCAAGAAGCGCTTCCCATTTTTCATCTACATATTTCTGGGCTTCTTCTATCGTCCATTCGTTTCCGGGCTTGAAGCAGTGTTTGAATCTTGTTTGCAGCTTCATGAATTCCTCAACCGGAAGTTTTTTCTTGGGCATGTATGTCAGGCGGTATTCGCCGTTTTCGACTTCGTACAGCGGCCAGACGCATGTATCTACGGCTAACTGGCAGATCTCCTTGAACAGCTCGGCTTTGTATCCCCAGCCTCTCGGGCACGGACAGAGCACGTTTACGAATGTCGGACCCTCGGTGTAGATAGCCTGATGCGCTTTCTGGTGGAAATCCTTAAGGTTTCCGATGAATGTCGTCTGCGCTACATACGGAGAGCCGTGAGCGACGATTATCTGTGTCAGATCCTTTACATTCTGCTTTTTGCCTACTGATTCTGTTCCTGACGGAGTAGTTGTGGCGCTTGCAAACCTCGGAGTAGCGGAGGAACGCTGCGTACCAGTGTTCATGTAAGCTTCGTTATCATAGCAGAAGTATGTGAAGTCGTGACCTCGTTCCATAGCCCCGGAGAGCGACTGGAAACCGATGTCATATGTTCCGCCGTCGCCGCCGATGGCAAGGACCTTTGTGTTTCCGTCAATCTTTCCTTTCTTCTTTAAAGCGCGCAGCGCGCTCTCAACGCCTGAAGCGACTGCGGAAGTGTTTTCAAATGCCAGATGTATATATGAATCTTCCCATGCAGTGTGAGGATATGTGAAAGAAGATACCTCAAGACAGGAAGTTGCGTTGCAGATAACGGCCTTGTCCTCAGGATTTACGGCACGCATCATAGCGCGGCATGTGATTCCCGCTCCGCAGCCTGCGCACAGACGGTGTCCGGGAGCAAAACGTTCAGGTTTGCTCATCTCAGCTTTTAAGTTATATGCCGGTGCTGCCATTTACTGTACCTCCTCTCTCAAATCTCTCTGACCTATGTGTGAATATACAGGCCCAAGCTCGCCTGTTTTAATGATCTTATCAAGACGCGCGAATACGCGTTTTGCGTGTTCAACGGTAAAGTCGCGGCCTCCAAGACCGTATACGATATCGATCATTTTCGGACGGTTTTCCATGTTGAAGCATGCGCCTGCAGTCTCTGCGTAAAGCGGACCGCCGCATGCGCTGAACCCTTCGCTTTTATCCATAACAGCTACAGCCTTGCAGTTTTTCAGCGCTTCACAGAGCTCTTCGCCTGGGAACGGACGGAATACTCTTATCTTTATAAGACCAACCTTTTCTCCGGCCGCCCGTAATTCGTCGACAGCTGCTTTAGCGGTTCCTGCCGATGATCCCATGATGACGAGCGCTCTTTCAGCGTCTTCCATTTTGTATTCCTCAAAGAAACCGTAATGTCTTCCGAAGGTTTTTTCAAAGTCGGCGGCTACGTCAAGGATCGCTCTTTTGGCGTTCTTCATTGCTTCCGCCTGCGCAACGCGGGCTTCCATGTAATACGGAGAAGTTCCGTAAGGTCCTACCGCAAGCGGATTTTCTGCTTTTAGAAGATAGTTTTCAGGGTTGTATTCTCCTACGAACGCTTTTACTGCGTCGTCGTCTTCAAGAATTATATTTTCAATGGCATGAGACGTAATAAATCCGTCCTCGCATATCATAACGGGGAGACGCACATCTGCGGTCTCTCCGATACGGTGAGCCTGAAGATAGTTGTCATACGCTTCCTGGTTGTTTTCGGCGTATATCTGTATAAATCCGGAATCTCTTACAGACATCGAGTCTGAGTAGTCGTGATTTATATTTATCGGACCGGTAAGCGCGCGGCATGCGACTGCAAGTACGATCGGAAGGCGGCATGACGCGGCGACGTAGAGAACTTCGCTCATGAACGCTAAACCTGCAGACGATGTAGCCGTGATAGCGCGGCAGCCTGCTGCTTCCGCTCCGGCGATTGCCGAAAGAGAGGAGTGTTCGCTTTCAACGCAGATGAATTCGGTGTCTACTTTTCCGTCTGCGACATACTGCGCGAAATACTGCGGTATTTCCGTAGAAGGAGTGATCGGGAACATCGCGAATACGTCGGGATTGATCTGACGCATTGCCGTAGCGATGGCTTCGTTTCCGGATAATCTTTCACGTACGCTCATTATTCTACCTCCTTCCAGTCGATCGCTCCGAACGGGCAGACCTTATAGCATATGCCGCAGCCCTTGCAGTGATCGAAATCAAAATCGCTTCGTTTTCCGTCTTTTACCGGAATGGAAGAGTCGGGACAGTAAGGAGCGCAGAGCAGACACTGCTTGCACTTCGCCGGATCCCATGAGGGGATCATAGAGCGCCATTCGCCGGTCATAAGAAGAGCGGAAGTTCCGCCTTCGTATATCTCGCACCCTGTAGTCATTTCCTGCCACTTGGAGGATTCGTTTATGTCTTTTGCTTTTATCATTATTCATGCACCTCCTTCATGGCTTCCGCAAGGCAGTTGAGGTTGCCTTCGATGACCTGCGGCTTCTTGGCAAATTTATGTGCGTATGATTCGCGCATGTTTTTAAGAAATTCATCGGGATCTACGCATTTGCTTACAGCGACCGCAGCGGCAAGCATTGGCGTATTCGGGAAATACGCGCCGAGATGTTTTCTGGAAATATGACCTGCGGCTATAGTGTATACGCGGCCTTTATAGCCTCTTAAGTGCTTGCGCAGTTCTTCGGCCGGCTGCTCCGAGTTTATGATTATAGCGCCGTCCGGCTTTAAACCGGCCGTGACGTCTACTGATTCCAAAAGCGTTTCGTCTACGACTATAACGTAGTCGGGATCATATAT
This sequence comes from Candidatus Alectryocaccobium stercorigallinarum, assembly GCA_018713465.1. Classification (GTDB taxonomy): domain Bacteria; phylum Bacillota; class Clostridia; order Lachnospirales; family Lachnospiraceae; genus Alectryocaccobium; species Alectryocaccobium stercorigallinarum. The sequence goes on from DVOP01000055.1 coordinate 4,023, forward strand.
ATTGGAATGGATAGAGCAGCGCTCCGGTGAAATACGGTTGTATGCCGTGATAGGCGCGCCCGATCTTTCGGGACCGTATTCCGGAAACGACTGAACGTACATTCCTGACATAAAAGCCGCGTCGGCAAGAAGCTGGCTGGCTGTTTTCGCGCCCTGGCCGCCTCGTCCGTGCCAACGGAATTCGATCATGTTGTTGTTCATGATAATACTTCCTCTCTTAAATATGGTATGCAGCCAAAGCTCGATCATTCTCCGGCTGAAAAAAATTTATAAATGTTATCAAATGCATTATAGCCCCCTCATATAAATGGGAGGCTGTATGCGCTGACCTAAGCTATTATATGTTATATGAAGAAAAAGTCAACAAAACTATATAAAGTTTCACAAATTTACGCTTTACAATAAAAATATTTCGGAAAATATGCTGATTTGCAGAAAATAATTTCGAAATAAGTCTCAGAAGCGAAATAGATAATGACCGAGAACAAAAATGGGAGTTTCCGTTAAAATTTGCCTAAAGATAAATGCGGGAATATACTTTAAAATGTATATAGAAAAGATATATAAAAATCGGGCACGTAACATGCCTTTTGAAAATAGCGAGGATAGCATATGTCGTTTGAATCGGTAAAAAGATATTTTGAAGAAAAGGGAATGGGAGAGCGCGTGATGGCGCTTGAACATAACAGCGGTACGGTTGAACTTGCAGCGCAGGCCATAGGCTGCGAGCCAAGACAGATCGCGAAGACGCTTTCTTTTTTAGTGGATGGAAAGCCTGTTCTTATAGTGGCGGCGGGCGACGCGAAGGTGGACAATAAAAAATTCAAAGAGGTATTTCATACAAAGGCGAAGATGATACAGTTCGATGAAGTGGAAGGCTATGTCGGACACGCACCGGGCGGCGTATGTCCGTTTGTGGTATCAGAAGAAACATCTGTTTATCTCGATGAGTCGCTTAAACGCTTTGAGAGAGTATATCCGGCGGCGGGAAACGATCACAGCGCAGTGGATTTAAGTATTGAAGAGCTTGAAGCGTGTGTGGATAATCCGGGCTGGATAGATGTTTGCAAAGGCTGGAACGAATAGATCAGTAATATTCACAAATTAACGAAGTTCACAAACGTTTCACAAAAATTATTAGCACTCACTATTGACGAGTGCTAATAATAGTGCTATAACATAATCGTAAAGAGAAAAAGGGATTCAAAAAGGATCCCAGAAGAATAGATTTCCCGACCGGGAAAGCCGAGGAATCCGTTCTTAAAAGATTAAACATATCAGAAAGAATGGAGGAATGGATTATGTTAACACCTAGTATTTTTGGAGAAAATTTATTTGATGATGATTGGATGAACTTCCCATTTGACCAGATCGAGAACGCATTTTGGGGAAAGAGCAATCCGCTTTACGGAAAACATGCTAAGAACATGATGAAGACCGATATAAGAGAACACGACGAGGGCTACGAAGTCGACATCGATCTTCCGGGATTTAAGAAAGATGAGATACAGGTCGAGCTTGACAACGGTTATCTTACCATCTCAGCTTCCAAAGGTCTCGATAAAGACGAAAAGGATAAAAAAGGCAAATTTATCCGTAAAGAGCGTTATGCGGGCGCTATGCAGAGAAGCTTCTATGTTGGTGAAGGCATTACGCATGAAGATATCAAGGCTAAATACGAAAACGGTATTTTGAGCCTGAGCATTCCGAAGAAGGAAGCGAAAGCCATAGAAACCAACAAGACAATAGCCATTGAAGGCTGATGACAGCAGCGGCAGAAATGCCAAAACTTTAACTTCCATCAATTCCTAATTTATAAACGTCCGGAGAACGATCAGTTCGCCGGACGTTTTTGTTATTCGAGATCCGACAGGTTTATTCCCTTAGGAGTTTCCATATGCTTCATTGTCACAAAATAAATATCAGTGATATTTCCGTTTTTCATTGTATTAAG
>DVOP01000056.1 GCA_018713465.1 Candidatus Alectryocaccobium stercorigallinarum
GGATATGTGAAATATATGTGTTTATTTTATTAAGATGAAAAACCGGTTTTGATTGCAGTTTAACTATTACGATCTTTGCGCGCGGCCGCAGAAAAGTATATTTTGCGGTTTGCCTGATGGTTTTTTAGCCATTGATAATTAAAAAATTTTATATGTTTTATTTTCTTGTGTTCTGAGTTATACTATAATTACTTTCAAATAGGATTTTATTTGTACTATCCTTGAACAAGGAAAGGAGCACGGATATGAAAGGTCGAATGGATACGGAACTTGGCGAAGTCATCATAGATCCCGACGTGATAGCGACATACGCCGGCAGCGTAGCTGTCGAGTGTTTTGGAATCGTTGGAATGGCCGCGGTAAATGTCAGGGACGGACTTGTAAAGCTGCTGAGGAACGACTATCTTAAACACGGAATTAATGTAAAAATTGAAGACAATATGATTTCTCTTGATTTTCATGTTTTGATCGTTTACGGGATCAGCATTCAGACGATAGCTTCGAATCTGATCGAAAATGTGAAGTACAGGGTAGAAGAATTTACCGGAATGAAGATAAAAGACGTACGCATAGTAGTCGAGGGCGTGCGCGTGATCGATTGATAATCCATGATAACAGGAGGAAAATGATATGTCTGCAAATTATATAGATGCCGGTATGTTTAAAAATATGTTTCTTTCCGGCGCTTATAATTTGGAAATAAATAAAGATTGGATAAACGAGCTGAATGTTTTTCCGGTCCCGGACGGAGATACCGGAACGAATATGACGCTTACCATCTTTTCCGCGGTCGATGAAGTGAACGCTTTAAGCGAAGCGGACATGAATCATCTTGCTAAGGCCATCTCGCACGGCTCGCTCAGGGGAGCAAGGGGCAATTCGGGTGTTATCTTATCACAGCTGCTCCGCGGTTTTACAAAAGAGATAAGCGAAGCTTCTTCAATAGATAATATCCTTTTTTCACAGGCGCTCGAAAGGGCCGTTGAAACGGCGTATAAGGCCGTTATGAAACCGAAAGAGGGTACGATACTTACCGTTGCCAAGGGTATGGCGAAAAAAGCGGGTCGTCTCGCGAAAGAAGAGATGGGCACCGAGGAATTTCTTCTCGGCATACTTGAAGAAGGAAAGACTGTACTGCAGTCTACGCCTGATCTGCTTCCGGTATTAAAGGAAGCCGGCGTAGTGGATTCCGGCGGACAGGGTCTTGTCCTTTTATTCGAGGGAATGTACAATGCGTTCATCGGCAAAGAGACAGAGATCCCGGAATCGGTTCAGCATAAGACGGCTACCGCGAAGGACGTATCCAAATCGATCGCGCACCCTGCGGAAGAAATAAAATTCGGATACTGCACGGAATTTATAATCAATATAAACTCGGCGCTTCCGGACAGCGAGGTGGCGTCGTTAAAAGAGTTCCTTGATTCTATGGGCGATTCCATCGTGCTCGTTCCGGACGACGATCTTATAAAGATACACGTCCATACGAACGAACCCGGAACAGTGCTTCAAAAAGCCCTGTCATACGGCGAGCTTACACGTATAAAGATCGATAATATGCGCGAGGAGCACAGGGAAGTGCTTGGGCTTGAAAAAGAGCGCCAGGAGCAGGAAAACGCGGCGGCTGAGGCGGACAGAAAAGAATACGGCTTCGTTACGGTATGTATGGGAAGCGGCTTTGAATCCGTATATAAGGATATGGGTGTCGACGTAGTGATAAGCGGCGGACAGACGATGAACCCGTCTACGGACGATTTCCTTAAGGCGATAAATTCCATCAACGCCAGCAACATCATCGTATGCCCGAACAATAAAAATATCATAATGGCGGCTCTGCAGGCCAAAGACCTTATCGAAGACAAAAACGTTATCGTAATACCTACAAAAACCGTTACTCAGGGCATAACCGCCATGATAAACTTTGATAACGGAGCTTCACCTGAAGAGAATGAAGAGAATATGAAACAGTGCCTTGCGGGAGTAAGGACCTCCCAGGTCACATACTCTATCCGCGATACGAGGATAGACGAGTTTGACATCAAGGCGGGCGATATAATGGCCGTTGGCGACAGCAGTATACTTGCCGTCGGCAAAGACATTAAAGACGTCGCAGCAAGAAGCGTAAAAGAGCTTGTAAACGAGGATACAGAGCTTATAAGCGTTTATTACGGAGAAGAATTCAGCGAAGAGGACGCCTCGGAGCTTGTTTCGAAGCTTGAAGAGGAATATCCGGACTGCTCCGTAGAGCTTATAGAGGGCGGTCAGCCGATATATTACTGTATAATCTCAGTCGAATAAAAAGGAATATATGAAACCGTCAAATCTTCTTTCTGAAAAAAGACTTATCAGTTTAAAGGGAATTGGCGATAAGATGGAGAAGCTGTTCGGGAAAGTAGGAATATACGATCTCGACCAGCTTATTCATTATTATCCCAGAGCATATGATTTATATTCAGACTGTGTTCCGGCCGGCAAACTTATCGCCGGAGAAAAGCAGTCTGTTTTAGTGCGCGTTCAAAAAACGCCGGTCGTCAAAAGAGGCGGGCGCTCCGCTGTTACGCTTCTTAAAGTTTCGGACGGGACCGGAAGCTTAGAAGTCATATGGTTCAATATGCCTTATTTAAGGTCCGTTTTAAAGGTCGGAAGCGAAGTCGTTTTAAGGGGAATGGTCGTGCGCAAAAACAACGGATTGTGTATGGAACACCCGGAGATCATAAAGCCTGAAGCATACGACGCGCTTAAGGGGAATATCCAGCCTGTATATTCGCTTACAGCCGGTCTTAAAAACAAGGTGATAGCTAAAGCCGTAAAGCAGGTCTTTGAAAAATACTCGTTTTATGATTATCTGCCCGATGACATAATAAAAAAATACTCGCTTGCGGACAGGGATTCGGCGCTTAACCGGATACATTTCCCGAAAGACAGGAGTGATCTCGCTAAAGCGAGAGAGAGGATAGTATTCGACGAGTTTTTGTTTTTCTTTTTAAGGCTTTCGCTGCTTGGCAGCGGAACGAACGTTCCCGAGAACGGTCATGCCGCTGATGATTTTTCTCTTGCGGATAAGGCTGTTTCAAACTTAAAGTTTGAGCTTACCGAAGCCCAGAGGAGAGTTTGCCGCGAGATACGTGATGACTTGTCGTCCAAACATGTTATGAACAGGCTTTTGCAGGGAGACGTAGGAAGCGGAAAGACGGTAATAGCGTTTTACGCGATACTTTCCATGATGAAAAAAGGCTTCCAAAGCGCGCTTATGGCGCCTACCGAGCTGCTTGCGGAACAGCACTACGCTTCGTTTGTCCGTCTGCTCAAAGACAACGGGATATCCGACGAAGGAGTCGTTTTGCTGACGGGGTCTTTGACGGCAAAGCAGAAGCGCGAGGCTCATGAAAAGGCGGCGAACGGCGAAGCCCTTGTCGTTATAGGAACTCACGCCATAATACAGGACAAAGTGTCGTTCAGGGACTTAGGGCTTGTTATAACGGACGAGCAGCACAGGTTTGGCGTTATGCAGAGGAAAATGATTTCGGAAAAAGGGAACGCGCCTCATATACTTATAATGAGCGCGACGCCTATACCGAGGACTCTGGCCATAATACTGTACGGCGATCTTAACATTTCTGTTTTGGACGAAATGCCGGCAAAAAGGAAGCGGATAAAAAACTGTGTTGTCGACACATCGTACAGGAAAACGGCTTATACTTTTATTAAAAACGAGGTGGAAGCCGGACGGCAGGCTTATGTTATCTGTCCGATGATAGAACCAAACGAGGATCTAGGCTGCGAGAACGTAACGGAATATACCGAAAAAATAAGGCACATTTTTCCTAAAAACATAAATATCGGTATGCTGCACGGCCGCATGTCTGCCGAGGAAAAGCTGGATATAATGCGGGATTTTTCCAAAAACCGCATAAATATACTTGTTTCAACGACAGTCATAGAGGTTGGCATAGACGTTCCGAACGCTACGGTAATGCTTATCGAAAACGCCGAGCGGTTCGGCCTCGCGCAGCTTCATCAGCTGAGGGGACGTATCGGGCGAGGCGACCTGCAGTCATATTGTATTTTTATGCAGGGGAATCCTACCGAGGAGACGAACAAGAGGCTTGAGATAGTTAATAATTCGAACGACGGATTTTATATTGCGAAAGAGGATTTAAAATTAAGGGGACAGGGAGACCTGTTCGGTTTAAGGCAGAGCGGGGAAGCGGATTTTTCGCTTGCGGATCCGTTCGAGGATATGGAAACGCTTAAAAAAGCGTCTGAGGCGGTAAAGAATATCATGGCGGAAGACGCGGAACTGTCTTCTGAAAAATACAGCCTGCTTGCGGCTACGCTTGAACAGCTTGATACTTTTTCTGACGGGGTTTTATAGTATTTTTGATTAGCGTAGAATTACCGAAAAAATGCTGTATAAATTATTGAAAATATTAAAAAAAAGAAACATTTATTTCCTTTATGAAAGATATCGAAAAAATCCTTTGTAAGATATTACAAAAAAATCAAAATTGTATTGCCATCAGTTATTGAATATGCTATAGTGGACTCAGCTGAGATTATTTTTTTTAATGACAGAAACGGAGGTAATAATGAATCTTGGTTTTATAGCCCACAACAGCAAAAAAAGCCTTATGGAAGATTTCTGTATTGCCTATAAAGGGATTATCAGCAAGCATGAGATATATGCGACCGGAACTACGGGCAGACGTATCGAGGAAGTTACTTTCCTGCGTGTTCATAAATTCCTTGCGGGAAGTGTAGGCGGTGATAAGCAGTTTATCGAGATGATCGAAAGAGAAGGTCTCGACCTTGTGATCTTCTTCTATAATCCGTCAATGATCAGCGCAAAAGAGCCTGACGTTTACAAGATAATAAAGAGCTGCGACCAGTTCAATATACCGCTTGCCACAAATATCGCCACGGCGGAAGCGCTTATACTGAGCCTGTCAAGAGGAGATCTTGACTGGAGAGAACAGTTTCATAAGGACGATTTCTGATAACGGCAGGTAATGAAATGAGGGTAATTGCAGGAACAAGAAAGAGCCTTACTTTAAAATCGGTCCCGGGAATGGGTACAAGACCCACCACGGATCGTATAAAGGAGACTCTTTTTAATATTATCTCGCCTTATCTTTACGAAAGCCGTTTTCTGGACGTATTCGCGGGAAGCGGAGGGATAGGCATAGAGGCTTTAAGCAGAGGCGCGTCTTTTTGCTGCTTTATAGAAAAGGAACCGAAGGCAGTTTCGGTCATCAGGGAAAACATAAAAAAGACGGGCTTTGAAAAAGAAAGCGAGATAATAAAGAATAACGCCGCGAATATCGATATTTTTTTGAA
>DVOP01000057.1 GCA_018713465.1 Candidatus Alectryocaccobium stercorigallinarum
TGGGAGAGCATCTGCCTTACAAGCAGAGGGTCACAGGTTCGAGCCCTGTAGGCCCCATTTTTTAAAATCAAAATAAAGAGGTAGAAATGGGAAGAGGAGCATTCGCGCTTGTAATACGTCTTATAGCAGGCGGATATATAATTTATTTGGGCTATCAGCTCGTAAACGGATATTTTCATCCGACAGAAGAAACGGGAAATCCTGAGTGGTATATCCTTCTTATCGGATTTGCTTTTATAGCGATAGGAGCGCTTATCCTTATCGACGCCTTACGAAAACAGATAATCGGGTCGCAGGAAACGGAAGAGGAAGAAGCGACAGAAGAAAATTCAGGTTCAGCCGAAATAGAAGATTCTCAGAATCAGGAGGATTCGGAGGATAAGACTGAAGAAAAAGAAGAGAAATATATTCCCCCGCAGACGATGTCTATAGCGGAAAGGATACGACGCCTTTCAGCTGATGACGATGAGGAAGAGGAAGAAAGTGAAGAGCCTGCGGAAGATATTTCCGAAGAGAAAAGCAGCTCTGAGCAGTAAAAATCAAATAAGTAAAAATAACGCCGCAGAGGTTTTCCTTTGCGGCGTAGTTTTTTGTCTTTATTTCTGTGAGAGCTTCTTTTGGGCGGCACGGATAATAAATATCGCCACAACTGCCGCGGCCGCTATCCATACGCCGGCGGGAACGTCGTAAATATTGAAGCATCTGACATGTATCCACATATCGTTTATCGCGTCGTTTGTTTCAGGGTCGAAGTATATCATTATAGACGAGCGCGATATAGCGTCTGACGACGGATACTGCGCGGTAAGCTGCCTGCCTATCTGCTCGGCGGGTACGGTAAGCGTGTATTCGTTTCCTGAAGCGTCGTTGGTAAAGAAATAGTCAAGGGAATATTCGACGGTATCGGCTTCGTCTTCTTCGGCTCCGTAGCACCAGTCGGCGTATTCGAATATCCTGCCGTCTTCGGGAGCGGCTATGAAAGACGTATAGCCTATATAATACATATTCCTTATCGCGTTGTCGGGACGAGAGCAGAAATTAATAAAAGCCTCCGCCGCATGCTGCTTAGCCGCGTCCTCGCTTATCCCGCTTTTCAGCATTACCCAGCCGTCAAAGTATATGTTTGTTGATTCCTTCGGTACGGCGAAATCAAGGTAATAGCCGTCGTCTTCCGCAAGATCCATCGTATATACGGCGTCTCCGGACCACTGATAATTTGCAATGACCTTTCCTGTTATCATATCGGCCTTTCCGGAATCCGTCTCGAAGGAATATGCGTTGCCTTTGACGTCCTGAAGAAATTTTTCGGCTTCGGCTATCGTTTCCGCAGAGGTGTCGTTCATCTCATATTCAAGATTTTTAAGATAATCGGGATCGCTTAAAAAATCTTCGCTGGTGAGCAGGTCGGATTTTAACGCGCCTACAGCGGCAAAATAAGAGTCGCGCACGTTATCCTTTATCGTGATCTGATGAGCGTATTTCGGATCGTTCAGTACGGTCCATGTAGAGGCTTCTTCCTCGGACATTACGTCGGGATTATATACGATACCGGTAATGCCCCACATGTATCCGGCCATGTATTTGCCCCATGCCTCGCCGTTTATCTCCTGCGTGTCAAGGATATTCTGCAGGTACGGGGACACGCCGTTTATATAATAATTATTTTCATCGGATGTATCAAAAAAATCCTCTGAAAGCGGAACCAGCATATCTTCGGACATGAGCTTCATGACCATATATTCAGACGGACATACGAGGTCATATACATCTCCGAGCGTAAGCATATTGTACAGGTCTTCGTTTGTTCCGAAGGTAGAATATACTACGTTTACGCGTATACCGTATGTGTCATAGTACCACTGCTCGAAATCGTCAATCAGCGAATTTTCGCCGAAAACGTCGCCGCTTTCAAGGTCTATAACTTCGTCTTCGCCCCAGTCGCCAAGGTCGATATATTCCTCCCAGTTGCAGACGCGCAAAGTCACTTCGTCTGCCGGCGTGTCAGGCTCGTCGGCAGAGACCGAAAGCGGCGGCAGCACAAGAGAGCCAAGCAGTGTAATTAAAGATATCGGAAATAAAAGTTTTCTTTTCATATGCGCTCGTCTCCTCTTTTTATGTGCGGGAGCTTACTCTTTACATTTGTATTCATAAGCACGACGGCGACGATGACTATAACAAAGATAAGCGTGGACAGCGCCCAGAGCGCGGTCTTTATTTCTGTCTGAGAGCCTTTCGTGGCGTTTACGACATACGTACTGATGGTGTCGAACGCGGCCGGTTTTGTATATGTAGCTATAAAATAATCGTCGAGCGATAAAGTGACAGACAAAACAAAGCCTGAGACTATGCCTGAAAGTATCTGCGGTATTATTATTTTCTTAAGCGCCGTGCGCGGCGTCGCGCCAAGATCGAGAGCGGCCTCGTATATGCTCGGATCCATCTGCTTGAGCTTTGGCATTACGGAAAGATATACGAAAGGCGCGCAGAGCGCGACGTGTCCGGCAATAAGCGGGATATAAGTATCCTTGCTTACGCCAAGAACGACGACGAGCAGTATGCAGATAGAAAAACCGGTCACTACGTCGGCGTTTACGACGGGTATCTGATTGAGCGTTCCCATGAACGAACGCATTTTTTTGCCGGAATAAAACGAGCCGAGAGCGCCGAGCGTGCCGAGGACCGTCGCGATAGCGGCCGCGAAAAGCGCGAGCAGCACAGTACCGATTATCATATCTGTAAGCTCTTCTGTAGTAAAAAGGGTTACATAGTTTTCAAGCGAAAAGCCTGCCGCCGCCCCTATGTTTTCGGCGGAGGTAAAGCTGTAAAAAGCAAGTATGAGTATGGGAGCGTATAAAAACGCAAGTACTATAAGAAGAAAAACCGTCCTTGAAGTCTTTTTTATCATAACAGCGCCCCTCCTCTCTGCTCCGCGCCGCTTCCGTCCTTATCGGTAAGCAGCGTAAACAGGCATATGATACCAAGCAGTATCAGTGCTATCATAGAGCCTCCGTGCCAGTTGTATGCCGAAAAATAGCTTCCGATAAGACTTCCCATGATATACGTGCTGTTATAGAGCATATCGAGAACGACATAGTTTGTCATTGACGGCAGGAAGACCATCATTATCCCGCTTATGACGCCAGGCATGGAAAGAGGCAGCGTTATCTTAAAGAAAGCCTGCGAGCTTGTCGCGCCTAAATCGTTCGCGGCTTCCAGGAGCGAGCTGTCAAGCTTTGAGATAGTGTTGTATATCGGAAGTATCATAAACGGAAGAAAATCATACGTCATGCCGATTACGGAATTTAAAAAAGGATACATGGCGAGATTTCCCTCTATAAGACTTAAAACCTCTTTAAGAGCCGTGAGCCTCAGAGAAAAGTTTATCCACATCGGAACGATAAAAAGCATAAGGACAGACGCCTTGCGGCTGAACTTGCTCTTTGCGAGAAAATACGCCGTAGGATAGGCTAAAAGCAGGCAGAGCACAGTCGTTACGATAGCTATGCCGAAGCTGTAAAAAAGAGTTCCGAGCGTATTCGGGTTCGTAAAGAAACTTATGAAATTATCAGCGGTGAACTGACCCTGTCCGTTTGTGAACGCATAGTAAAACAGGACTGCCAGAGGCGCCGCGATAAATATGAGCATAAAAAGCAGATATGGTATGCCCAGGGTTTTTCTTGAAAAAGAAGATGTCATTTACGCGCTCCTATTTTTTTA
>DVOP01000005.1 GCA_018713465.1 Candidatus Alectryocaccobium stercorigallinarum
GTGATAATCCTCAGGGAATGTAACTTTAACGTCTTTTTCCTCTCCCGTTGAAACGCCTACAAGCTGTTCTTCAAATCCCGGGATAAAAGTATTTGAGCCAAGCTCAAGATCATGTCCTTCTGCTGTTCCGCCGTCGAAAGCAACTCCGTCTATAGTTCCTGCGTAATCTATATTGCAGATATCGCCCATTTTGGCCGGTCTGTCTTCAACCGTAACTGTTCGGCTGTTCTTCTCAAGCTCGCGGTCAAGCTCTCTTTGAAGATCCTCGTCCGTAACTTCCCTGTTCTGTATCGGAACTTCAATTCCCTTATAGTTTCCAATCTCGAATTCAGGATAAATCGCTACGACAGCAGTATAAATAAAGGGCTCTCCCTTTTTGATCTGGGTAACGTCTATCTCCGGACGGCTTAATATCCTAAGACCGCTTTCCTCTGCCGATTTCGGATAATTTTCACTGAGCAATATATTAGCTGCTTCCTCATAGAAAATCTCCGGCCCGTACATTTTTTCTATCATCTGTTTCGGAACTTTTCCTTTACGGAAACCTGGAATAGAAAAATTCTTTTTCTCTTTCTTATATGCTTCCTGCATAGCATTATCAAATTCTTCTGCCGGAACCTCTATAGTAAGCTTAGCTGTATTTTTTTCAAGCTTTTCAACCTGAACGCTCATTGAATCGTCCTCCTTGGATCTGTCATCTGTAATTGGTCTGAATGTATCGGAATCCACGCCTAAAGGCAGAACTACCCCTTTTCAGCCATTTCGAAATTATATCATAGCGTTTTTAAATACGCAAGAAAAATAGAAAGAAACGGCAAATATACCGTTTCTTCCTGAATAATCGTGTTTTCCTTTTCTATATTCTGCAATATAAAAGCCATATGACTGCTTCCCGCTTATTACAAATGCAGTACGTTTATTAGCAGGAACCACGCCAGTCCGTAATATGCCACAACGCCTACGAGATCGCTCATCGTCGAGATAAGCGGGCCTGAAGCTACGGCCGGGTCTATATTGATCTTATGCAGGAACATCGGTATCAGCGTTCCCATAAGGCTTGATATAGTCATTGCCGCTACGAGCGCCCCGCCTACGCACAGTGAAATAAGGAATGCGTTCTGTACCGGATAGCCGTTTGAAGCTATTATATATAATCCGACGACCGCAAACGCAATGGCTCCTAAGATAAGTCCGTCGCAAAAGCCAACTTTCATTTCCTTGAATACCATATGCGCTTTCTGACGCGCTTCAAGATTTTCGTCCATCAGCACACGTATAGTTACCGCCAGCGACTGCGTTCCTACGTTTCCGGACATTCCAAGAACTATCGACTGGAACGATATTATTATCGGCACCGCCACTACTATAGCCTCGAACCGGCCTATTACCACCGAAACCATAAGTCCTAAAAACAGCAGTATGACGAGCCACGGCAGTCTCTTTTTCATGCTCTGGGTCGTAGGCTCGTTCAGGTCCTCTTCTTCGGTAAGACCGGCCAGCTTCGCGTAGTCGTCTCCCATCTCGTCGTCAACGACTTCAACAAGATCCTGAGCCGTGATTACGCCCAATATATGGTCCTCATCGTCCAGAACCGGGATAGAATCCTCTGAATAATCCCTGATCCTTTCGATACAGTCGCTTATAAGCTCGTGGTCGTTCACATACGGATACGACGTACTTATAAGCCCCTCAAGGTCTACATATTCCCTGGCAACGATAAGGTCCTTGAGGTCTATCGCGCCGTAAAATTTATCATTTTCATCTACCACATATATCGTGGAAATATTGTCGTTTTCACCGGCCTGCTTGACAAGCTCGCGCATTGCCTGCCTTATGGTCAGTCCGCATTTTATAACGATGAAATTTGTAGTCATAACGCTTCCGACTTCGTCGTCGTCGTATGACTGTATAAGCTTGACGTCACGGCTGGACTCATCGTCCATCATCTCGACAAGCTTATCCCTTGTCTCATCGTCTACTTCTTCAAGAACATCTACCGCGTCGTCCGAGTCCATTCGTGAAACGAGATTCGCGGCGTGCTCGAGCTTTAACTCGTTAAGATAGACGTCTACATTTTCGAGGTAAGCGAATATCTCGGCTACCCTGTCCGGCCCCAGTATCTTATATATTTCCTGTCTTTCTTCAGGGGTCAGTTCTTCAAGCGCGTCCGCTATATCGTTTTCATGATAATCGGACAGCCTGTCTTTCTTTTCTTCGTCCGAAAGATCACTGCGGATAATATCCAGCAGCTCCTCGACATAATTAGGTTCTTTTAATACTTCTTTCTCCACCGTCTGCCTCCTGACGCATCAAAAAGCACGGCGGCCGTAAGATCAGAAACTCAGGGACAACTGTACTTCATAATGCGTATTTAAATATTCGCGGGTCCAACTTCGCCCGTTACCGTCACAACTGTCCATGATTTCCCCTTTCGTTCGGATCTTATGAAACTGTTCATATATGCCGCCTTATAAACAGCATTTTATGTCACATAAAAAATTTAACACCTTGATTTTTATAAGTCAACCTTACAGGGCGTTAAGTTTTGTAAAGTTTTTGTATATGGCTTATCCGTCGTTTTCTAAAACGAAGAAGCCCTCCGTTAAGAAGGGCCTCTTTGTTTATGATATATAGCTTTTGTATCTTTTAAATCAAAGTCTTGCCTGATAGATAGCTTCGATCTCGTCAACAGAAAGCGGAACATAGTTGTTCTTAAGAAGTCTCTGCTGGTTTGCAACTGTGCTCTCAGCGAACGGACGGATATCGTCCTGAACTGCGCCGTATTCGCTCATCGGTTTTTTGTGAAGGACTTTCTCAAGAAGATCTGTAAGAACTTCGATTCCGTTTCTTCCGTTTGCAGCAAATCCGTTAGCTTCGCAAATATCAACGATCATATCCATGATCTCCTGGATCTTTCCGCCCGGCTGCTTCTTGTTATAAACCTCAAGAACGTCGGTGAAGAACTGATAGTTGCTCTCACCGTGAGCTACGTGATATTTTCCGCCGAAAGCATAGCTCATTGCGTGAACAGCCGCGCAGCCGTTGTTTCCGAATGCGATACCGGCATAGTTTGAAGCGATAAGATATTCTTCAGAATCGGCAACTCTCGCGTCAGGTCCGTTAAGGGCGATCCTGCAGTATCCGCCAAGGATCATCTGCATAGCTTTAACTGCGAATATTTCTGTCGTCCTTGTTGAGAACGGTCCAAGGTAAGACTCGACTGCATGGATAAGAGCGTCGATAGAGCTTGTAGCGAATACGCCGTACGGAAGAGAATGTAAAAATTCAGGAATAAGTACAGCGTGGTCAGCATACATGTTCTGAGATGTAAGTCCCTGCTTTGTTCCTAATTTTGTACGGTTTACGATCGCGATGTTTGTAACTTCTGAGCCTGTTCCGCATGTCGTCGGGATTATTATAAGCTCTTTTGCCTTAACGAGTTCTTTTTTGTCATAAAGAGCGTCTGAGCTTACTGCTCCCTCGAGGCACATTATCTTTGAAATGTCGATGATCGTTCCGCCGCCGACAGCGATGATACGCTTGCAGTCATATTTGTTCATCTCTTCAAGGATAGCGTCTACCATTACGTCTGTAGGCTCGCCGCCGCCGTATTTCTCCTGGAAGATAGTTTTGCAGGCTAC
>DVOP01000058.1 GCA_018713465.1 Candidatus Alectryocaccobium stercorigallinarum
GATCGCGGCTCCGAAAAGCGGCAGCGGAAAAACGCTGATAACCTGCGCGCTGCTCGGGGCTTTAAAACTGGATAAAAAAGAGGCGGCGGCGTTTAAATGCGGGCCTGACTATATCGACCCTATGTTTCACAGGACTGTGCTTGGCATGCCGTCGGAAAATCTGGATATCTTCTTTGATGGAGAAGATGGCGTAAGAAACCGCCTTAGAGAGAAGGCAAAAGGGTATGATATAGCGGTTATTGAAGGCGTGATGGGACTGTACGACGGAATGTCGGCTGACAGTGATGAAAATTCGGCGTACCATATCGCAAAAACGACCGGAACTCCGATAATACTTGTGATTGACGCAAAGGGCATGGGCCGTTCCGTATGCGCGCTTATCCGCGGCTTTTTGGATCTTGATACGCAGAAGCTTATTCGCGGCGTTATTTTAAACAGGGTAAATGAAGCGGTATACAATATGCTTAAGCCGGTTATAGAAAAAGAGACCGGAATTAAGGCCGTGGGCTTTTTCCCGGAAATGCCGGAGTTAAAAATAGAAAGCCGGCATTTAGGCTTAAAAATGCCGGACGAGATAAACGAAATAAAGAGGCGGCTTGAAGCAGCGGCGCGGCAGATGATAAAAACAGGCGGTTATAGCAGGATATTTGAAATTGCAGCTGCGGCGGAGACGCTAAAAATAAGCGAGAGGGAGACCGCGTCTTCGACGAACGTTTTATCAGAAAATGAACGGTGCGGTGTTGAAATACTAAGCGGCAGGTCCACTTTGGATAAAGCAGGCTTGACTCTTGCGGTCGCGCGCGACGAAGCGTTTTGCTTTTATTATCAGGCTAATCTTGACATGTTTGAAAAAGCGGGAATAGCGATAGAATTTTTTTCGCCGCTGCATGACAAAAACATTCCGGAAAACGCGGACGGACTGCTGCTTGGAGGCGGCTATCCAGAATTATATGTTGGCCGTCTGAGCGAAAATGAATCCATGCGTAAAAGCATAAAAGCGGCAATATCAAATGGAATGCCGTCTTTGGCGGAATGCGGCGGATTTATGTATCTGCATGACGCGATTAAAATTGACGGAAAAGAATATCAGATGGCAGGAGTCGTCAAGGGAAAAGCCTCAAATACAGGAAGGCTTGTAAGGTTCGGGTACGTTGAAATAGAAGAAAAGGAGCCGGTATTCTTGAAAATAAAAAGCAGGATACGCGGACACGAATTCCATTATTTTGACAGCACAGATAACGGAAGCTCATGCGTCGCCGCAAAGCCGGCAAACGGCAAAAGCTGGGAGTGCGTTCATTCCGGGGCTAACCATTTTTGGGGATTTGCACATCTTTATTATCCGTCAGCTCCAAAGTTCACAGAGTGTTTTATAAAAGAAATGAAAAAATTTTCGGATATACGGCGGGGAAAAATTCAGGCGGGCATATAAAAGAAGATAAAGAACCAAAAAGAAAGATACACGGCAAAAGACGGCAGGAATGATTTCCTGCCGCCGTTGCGTTTATTTGAAAAGTCTGTATAAAAACCACATGAACACCCATATGAACATTATGGAAATAAAGACGATTATAAATGTCTCGGCGTCGAAGCATTCTGTTATTGTCTTCATAATAAAGACGCCGTTCGTTTCGTTTCCGTTGACGGAAAAGTTGCCGATAGACTCGCTGCTTGGCTGATAGTATACTATAACGCCGCTGGTTTCGGTACTTCCCTGTTCTGTCAAAACGAGAGTAAGCGTTTTGCCTTTATAACCGGTTATGGGGTCTACTTCGAACCGGTGGAGCTGCCTTTCGCGTATATTGCTTCCGGTGTCTGAGCCGGTCGATATGACCTCACCGGTATCGGTATCTATTATCTGGATCTCAACGACTGTCTGCGCACAGTCGCCTGACGGGTCGCATTTTATATAGAAGCCGTTTATAACGTCTTCTTCGCACACGAAAGACTGCGAAACTGAGCCGCCCTCCTGTATAATACCGATCGCGCTGTACTGAGCGGTATTTACGTTATTGTCATATATTTTATGCGTTCTGTCCGTAAAGCCGTACCATATTGAAAAAAGAATCACTATGATAAGACCGATGATCACGGGTAATCGTTTTTTCATTGTTTCTCCTGACGGATATTAAAATATCCGGTTGTTTAAGTTTCGGAATATTCCTTGCAGTATACTTCTGACGGGCCTATGGCGCGCATATGTCCGTGCTCAAGCCAAACTACCCTGTCGCAGAGTTCTTCGACCTGTTCGACGTTATGCGACACGAATAAGAGAGTAGTGCCGCCGTCCAGCATGGCTTTTATACGTTCCTCACATTTCCCCTGGAAATGGAAATCGCCTACGGAAAGGACTTCGTCAACGATAAGAACGTCTGGTTTTCCGATAGTGGCTATCGCGAAAGCAAGCCTTGAAAGCATTCCGGAGGAAAAATTCTTTACCGGAGTGTCCATAAACGGCCCAAGCTCGGAAAAATCGACGATGTCCTGATAATTCGCTTCCATATATTCGTGGGAGTATCCAAGGATAGCTCCGTTCAAAAAGACGTTCTCCCTTGCCGTAAGGTCAAAGTCGAAGCCTGCGCCCAGTTCGATAAGCGGCGCCATTTCGCCAAATACCTGAACCATTCCTGTCGTCGGCTTTAATACCCCGGCGATTATTTTTAAAAGCGTACTCTTTCCGCTTCCGTTAAGGCCTATTAGGCCAACGGATTCGCCTCTTTTAACCTGAAAGCTTATATCTTTAAGCGCCCAGAAATCGTTGTATGATATCTGGCGTTTGAGCGTTTTTATAAAATATTCTTTCAGGCTGTTTACCTTTTCGGAAGCAAGGTTAAAACGCATGGAGACATTATTCACATTTATCATAATATCGTTTTCCATCATACACCTCGTACATCAAAGATCCAAAATGAAAGAATCCTGCTTCTTCGCAAAGAACGCCAGGCCTATAAACAGCGCTACAAAAGCCTCGACAATGCCGACTAAGAGATACAGCGGATTCATAAGAGTTCCGTTTATCATAAGGTCACGATACATCA
>DVOP01000059.1 GCA_018713465.1 Candidatus Alectryocaccobium stercorigallinarum
TCTCCTTTTTGGTTAAATTCTTCCGCATGCTTCGTTTCCTGCGGGGAACCTCTCGGCACCGTCCCGAGGATCGGCATACGTGTTTTTTCACAAGCGGAGATATTATATCATACCCCCGCTGAGTTTTACAAGCACTTTTACATGTTTTTCAATTTCCGATTTTACATATTTTTCAATTGTTGATGACCGCCGAAACGATATTCATACTGTTTTCAGTATCCCGTTCATACTTGAAATCTTCCGTCATCTTTTCAACTATGCGCATAGAAAGCTCATTTTCCGAATCCCTGGGATCAAATTTTTCGCCGTCGTATTTTATCTGCATACGCACGTTCTCTGGCTCTGCCGAATACTCAAGCACCAGCTCCATATGAAATCTGTCGGAAAACTCCGGCAAAATTATCTGCACGCCAAGCTCTTCGAACACCTGCTGCACGCGGTATATAAGCTTCTGCGACATCCTGCACTTGCGGCCGAACTCTTCTATCTGGCTTACAAGTCCGATAAAGTCGAAGTCCCTGGACTCGATAGTCTCCTCGAATACCTTCAGGTGACGTATGAATCGTATCGTGCGCTCCTTCTGCGGATCATCGAATATCTGCTCCGGCGTTCCGTCCTCATATATCCCGCCGTCGTCCATATAAAAGACGCGGTTCGCAACTTCCCTTGCGAAATTCATTTCATGCGTAACTATCATCATAGTAAGTCCCTGCTTCGCAAGATCGCGGATAACGGTCTGAACCTCTCCCACCATCGTAGGGTCGAGCGCGCTCGTAGGCTCGTCGAACAGGATTATCTCCGGATCCATAGCAAGCGTACGCGCGATAGCGACACGCTGCTTCTGTCCTCCTGAAAGCTCCTCGGGGTAATTGAGCATTTTGTCGGCAAGTCCCACCTGCCTTAAAAGCGCTTTGCCCTTGTCATACGCCTCCTGTCTGCTCTTTCCCAGAAGCTGCATAGGCGCCGCCATGATGTTTTCTATGACCGTCATATTATTGAAAAGATTGAAGCTCTGGAATACCATGCCCATCTTCTGACGTACCTTATCTATCTGGCAGTTCTTGTCGGTTATATTCTGACCGTCTACGATTATCTCTCCCGAAGTAGGCGTTTCAAGCATATTGATACATCTTATTAGCGTGGATTTTCCCGTTCCGGACGGCCCTATTATCGAAATGACGTCCCCTCTGTTTATGGTGGTATTTACATCTTTAAGCGGAGTAACGTTCGGATATTCTTTTCTTAAATGCTTTATTGTTATCATAATTTAACTCCTTTTAGGATATTGCTCTTTTTTCTTCTCTTCCAGTCAAACCTCATATCTATCCGCCCAATCACAAGCGCTATTATCCACGTGAGCAGGAAATATATTATAGCCGTCGCGATAAGCGGGAAGAACGCCTCATAAGTATTGCTCCTTATTATATCGCTTACCTTTGTAAGATCCTCTACCGCGATATATCCGACAATAGCCGTGCTCTTAACCAAAGAGACTATCTCGCCCTGATACGCCGGCATAAACTGGCGCATTGCCTGCGGCAGTACTATTTTGAAGAACGCGAGCTTATCGGTATACCCGAGCGCCAGCGCGCCCTCCGTCTGCCCCTTGTCCACTCCGGAAACTGTAAGCGCAAGGTTTTTATAGACAAACGCTCCTGTTATAAGCGCAAAGCCTATGGACGCGACCCATACTCCGTCGATCGCAGCCCTCGCAAATACGACATAAAACAGTATCATCAAAAGCACGACCGCGGGCAGACCCGCTATTATCCTTGTATATACCGCGCATATTCCAAGTATAAGCTTCTTGCCGCCTCTTGAAAGCAGATAAAGCCCAAAACCCAGAGCTGTTCCGGCAGCCGCCGACAGAGCAGTTATAAGAAGCGTCGTTCCAATACCATCAAGTATCAGCTGCCAGCGGTTTTCACGGATAAACGTCTTTTCAAATCCGTCCTTTAATGAATCCCAGAACGAACCGCCGCTCTCGCCTCCCCAGACGACCATCACGACTTCATTTTCCAAATACGGTTCTGAAAACAGAACGCTTTCAGCTCTTTCGGGCGAGATATCTATGCCGGCCGCAGCCACGTCGTATTTTCCGGATACGATACCCGGCACCATGCTCGAGAAGCTTACGTTTTCTATCTGAAGCTCGTAGCCATACTTTTCGCAGAACCGAAGCATAAGCTCCACGTCGTATCCGACATATTCCCCGTCCTTCATATATGAAAACGGCTTCTGCTCGGCGCACATAACGTATTTTATCGTTCCGTTTTCACCGGTAAGCGTACTGAAATCAAGCGTCACGTCCGGTTCGGTCTCGCCCATCCAGACGTCATACATTTCGTCAAGAGTCCCGTCCGCCTGAAGCTCCGCTAAAAGCTCGTCCATCTGCGCTTTAAGCTCTTCGCCTCTTTCACTCTTATTGAACGCGATACCTTTTTGTGTCGACTCGATAGCCTCCGGTATCACCTCAAGCCCCGCTACGTCACGTTTCGCGACCGCGTAAAAAAAGATGTTTTTAACAAAACCGTCAATTTTTCCCTGCTGTAAGCTTAAGACAAGATCAGACGATGAAGTATAATTTTTTATCTCAGCGTCAGGAAATCTCTCTTTAGCTATCGCCTCGTGGGTCGTCCCCGTCTGGACTCCGATGACCGCATGCTCGAAATCATCAAGCGTCTGCTGCGAGGCAGTGCCGTCGTCCGCTAATACCTCTTTTGATGATACCGCGATAAAGCAGGCGCTTATGACAAATATAGCGGCCAACGCGAACAGTATCAGTTTTTTTCTGAAAACAGATATTTTTGAATTTTCCATTTTATATCTCCCCGTTTTTAACGATCAAAAATCACAGTTTGATCCCCTTAAGTATCTTTTTCTTATTTCTCCTCTTCCAGTCAAATTTCAGATCCACGCGTCCTATCACAAGCGCTATTATCCACGTAAGCAGGAAATATATGGCCGACGACGCGATAAGCGGGAAAAACGCCTCGTAAGAATTGCTTCTGATTATATCGCTTATCTTTGTGAGATCCTCTACTGCGATATATCCGACGATAGCTGTGCTCTTTAAAAGTGAAACCAGCTCGCCCTGATAAGTCGGAATAAATGAACGCATGGCCTGAGGCAGCACTATCTTATAAAACGCGAGCTTATCGGTATAGCCGAGCGCCAGCGCGCCCTCAAGCTGTCCTTTATCTATTCCCGAAACTGCCAGCTCTAAATCGCCGTATACAAACGCGCCGAAGATGATAGCGAACCCTATGCATGCTACCCATATCCCGTCTATGCTCAAACCTGCAAATACCACATAAAAAAGCACCATAAGCAGCAATACATCGGGAAGAGCGGAGATCAGCTTTTTATATACTGTTCCAATTGCAGGCACCGCCTTTTTCCCTGTACGCGAAAGCAGATAAAGGCCGAATCCCAAAGCTGTCCCTGCCGCTGCCGAAACTGCGGTTATCAAAAGCGTTATCCCTGTTCCTCTAAGTATGAGCTGCCAACGGCCTTCACGGATAAATGTTTTGTCGAATCCGTCCGCTATGGACTCTAAAAACGTTTCTCCCCCGCCGTCTCCGCGTATGACCATTACCGATCTGTCTATTACATGCGGCTCGGAAAACAGCACCGCCTCCGCTCTTTCAGGCGTTATGTCTATACCGCAGGCCGCAAGATCATATTTCCCGGTCGCAATTCCCGGAAGTATGCTGGAAAACGTCATATTTTCTATCTGCAGACCATATCCATATTCCTCACAGAACCGTATGACCAGATCTATATCATATCCAACATACTCTCCGTTCAGCATATATGCGTACGGCTTTGAATCGGCGCTTATAGCAAGCACTATCGTGCCGTTTTCACCTGTGCCGCTGCCGTAATCCAGCTTAACGTCAGGTTCCTCTTCTCCCATCCAAAGCTCATACATTGCATCCGCCGTACCGTCGCTGTTGATTTTTTCTATAAATTCATCCATCTGGACCTTGAGCGTTTCTCCGCGCTCATTCCTGCCGAATGCTATCCCCAGATTTGTCGTTGCATTTGGAATATCGATGCTGTCGATCCCTTCTATATCACGTCTCATGACCATATAGAAGCTTCTATTGATAGAAAATCCGTCTATTTTATTCTGCTGAAGATTTAAAATCAGATCGGCTATTTCATCAATGTTCTTAAAGTCAGCCTCAGGGAAATTTTCCCTAAGTACCTTTTCCTGTACAGACCCGGTAAGTATTCCTAACCTTGCGTGTTCCAGATCCTCAAGCGTCATCTTCTTTGCCGGACTGTCTCCATCAGTTTTTTCTCCCGAACAGCCTCCAATAAAGCAGGCTCCCAAAATAAAAACAAGTGTCAGTACAAGCAAAAGCGCCCTTTTTCTCAAATGCGATATCATTTTTCTGTTCATTTTGTCCTTATATCCTGTCCGTTAAAACTCTATTTTTGAAACAGCGACATCATAATTCTTATCCAGATAATCCTTCATCATACCGACACAATCCGGCGTGATAAGGTCCGGTACGAAAGCGGCTCCCGCAAGAAGCCTTAAATACGAAACAGCCATTATCTGGACTTCCGCTTTAGCAATAAAATCCCCGCTTTTGCCGGCAAAGAAATGATCTTTGAATACGTTCCAAAGCCTCTTTGCCCTGTCGGGCGCTATTCCGCCTGAAAATCCCATATAATATTCCGGCTTCAGTATGTTCGACATCGCGGCAAAATATGTGCATACGCCAGAAAGCTCGATGATGATATGTCCGTATGCCGCGCTTGAAAGGTCTATGAGCATAAGCTCGCCGTCAGACATCATTATATTTCCCGGGTGGAAATCCCCGTGCGTGAAATCCTCCGACTTCGGGATATTTTTCAATATTGCATCATATTTCGCTTTTTCCTCTTCGGTCGCAATACCGTACCGCGGCAATACCGCGCATGCCCTCAGCAAACGCTCGACGCCGTCTTTCAAGCCTTCCACACGTATCTTTGAGGTCTTCTGCAAAAGGTCAGCCATCATATATACGTATTTTTCCTCGTTTTCCGGCTCTTTTACTATAAGATCCTGCAGAGAGCTCGAATTGAGCATTTCATATATAACGCCTATGCTTTCCCCGCATTTGACTACGTCGTACGGAACTGCCGTAGGTATTCCGGCGAAGAAAAGCTTCTGCGCCATTTTTTTCTCGTTTTTTATAGTATCTATCGGATAAACCGGCTTGAATACCTTTATCATCTTGTCGTCATCAAGCCTGTATACCGCGGCGGTACCGCCCTGTCCGACCTTTTCAAGCCCCTCGACACTGAACTGGCGAAGCGCTTTTTCAATATCCATTACTTCGGTAAAGCCGGTCATCTCAAAAATATCATAGACGTCTCTCGATACGTTTATTATCCTGACATCATTCTTTTCTTTTTTTATTTTTAAAACGAACCTCAAACCCGCGCTCGAAATATATTCTAAGTCTTCAGCGTCAAAAATAACGCTGCATTCTGGCGCCGAAGCTATTGCCTCCAGCATTTCCCTCTCTTTTTCGGCGGCGTTTGAAGAATCTATCC
>DVOP01000006.1 GCA_018713465.1 Candidatus Alectryocaccobium stercorigallinarum
TACCGTATTTCGGGCGTGCCGGTAACAGAGGGCAAAAAGCTCGTCGGGATAATTACAAACAGGGATCTTCTTTTCGAAGAGGATTTTTCTAAAAAGATAAAAGAGTCGATGACTTCGGAAAGGCTTGTCACCGCGAAAGAGGGCGTAACTATTTCAGAAGCTAAAAAGATTCTTGCTAAGGCGAGAGTCGAGAAGCTTCCGATAGTTGACGACGATTTTAATTTAAAAGGACTCATCACTATAAAGGATATCGAAAAACAGATAAAATATCCGAATTCCGCGAAGGATTCACAGGGACGTCTTCTGTGCGGAGCGGCTGTAGGAGTTACGGCGAACGTGCTTGAAAGAGTGCAGGCGCTTTATGACGCGCATGTCGACGTAATTGTTATCGATTCGGCTCACGGACATTCCAGGAATATCATCGAGACGCTTAAGAAGGTTAAGGCTGCTTTCCCGGATCTTCCTGTAATAGCAGGAAACGTTGCGTCCGGCGAAGCTACAAAAGACCTCATTGAAGCGGGAGCAGACGCTGTCAAGGTAGGTATAGGCCCCGGTTCTATATGTACAACACGTATCGTAGCCGGTATCGGCGTTCCTCAGATAACAGCCGTTATGGACTGCTACGAGGTTGCAAAGGATTACGGCATACCGATAATCGCCGACGGAGGTATCCAGCACTCGGGAGACATTACAAAGGCTATAGCGGCCGGAGCAAACGTATGTATGATGGGAAGTATTTTTGCCGGCTGTGATGAAAGCCCGGGAGACTTCGAGCTTTATCATGGAAGAAAATATAAGGTATACAGAGGAATGGGCTCTATCGCCGCTATGGAAAACGGCAGCAAGGACCGCTATTTCCAGACGGGACACAACAAGCTTGTTCCCGAGGGAGTAGAGGGAAGAGTTCCGTACAAGGGAATGCTTGAAGACGAAGTATTCCAGCTCATCGGAGGTTTGAGAGCGGGAATGGGATACTGCGGTACTCCTACGATAGAAGACCTCAAGCAGAACGGAAAATTCCTCAAGATATCCGCGGCGTCGCTCAAAGAGTCACACCCGCACGATATCCATATTACAAAAGAAGCGCCTAACTACAGTGTTGAGAACGCGCTTTGATTCTATTGAAAAATAGCTGTCGCTATGATATATTTGCTAATGGCGTGTCATGCCAGTGATGCGTTTGTATAATTAAGCCTATAAAAAATCAGGAGGTCAGGTAAAAATGAGTGAGTTAAAAGGCGCTATGATAATAGGACAGTCAGGCGGCCCGTCATCTGTTATCAATTCAAGCTGCTACGGAGCTATCAAGGCGGGACTTGATTCTGACGTTATAACAAAAGTATACGGAGCTGCAAACGGTATCGTCGGCGTATTGAACGACAAGCTTTATGTTATGGACGAGGAAGACCCGGCTGAGCTTGAGATAATGAGATATACTCCGTCGTCAGCGCTCGGATCATGCCGTTATAAAATCGCGGATCCCGATGTAGATGATACAGATTATAAGAAGATACTTGAGATATTCAAGAAGTATGACGTTCGTTATTTCTTCTACAACGGAGGAAATGACTCAATGGATACATGCAACAAGATCTCAAAGTATATGAACAAGGTAGGATATGACTGCCGCGTTATCGGTATACCGAAGACTATAGACAACGACCTTTACGGAACGGACCACTGCCCGGGATTCTCATCAGCGGCAAAATATATCGCTACGTCTATCGTTGAGGTATATCAGGATTCTCACGTTTATGATAAAGGACAGGTTACTATCTTTGAGATAATGGGACGTCACGCAGGCTGGCTTGCAGGCGCAGCTTCGCTTGCCAACGTAACAGGATTCGGACCGGACCTCGTATATCTTCCGGAAGTTGATTTCAACATGGACGAGTTCATCGAGGACGTTAAGGCTATCTGGGAAAAGAACCATAACGTTATCGTAGCTGTTTCAGAGGGTATCCACTACGCGGACGGAACTTTCGTATCCGAGGCTAAAACATCGGCTACAGACGGTTTCGGACACGCACAGCTCGGCGGACTTGCTTCAAGGCTCGCAGACGTTGTTAAGAATGCGATCGACGGCGTTAAAGTTCGTCCGATAGAGTTCTCGCTCCTTCAGAGATGTGCTGAGCACTGCGCTTCACAGACTGACTCGGACGAAGCTTTCATGGCTGGCCAGGCAGCTGTAAACGAGGCCATCAAGGGCGCTACAGATAAGATGGTAGGCTTCAAGTGCACACGTGACGCAAACGGATATAAATGTGAAACAGAGCTCCTGGACCTTGCAAAGGTAGCTAACTATGAGAAGAAAGTCCCGGTTGAATGGATCAACGAGCGCGGAAACAACGTAACAGATGAATTCATCAAATACGCGCTTCCGCTTATCCAGGGCGAGATCAAGATGAAATGGGAGAATTCACTTCCGAGATTCGTGAAACTTAAAAAGGTTGTTGCGAAATAAATAATGTTAAATATATAAAATAAGGCGGAGCATTTGCTCCGCCTTATTTTATATATGAATAATCAGTTTTCTTTCTTATTAACCTGCTGAAGTCTCATTGCCCTTACCTTAAGCGGCAGTCCGAACAGCGTGATAAAGCCTGACGCGTCGTGATGGTCATACATATCGCCTGTTGTGAACGAAGCAAGAGATTCGCTGTAGAGCGAATACGGCGACGTTGTTCCGTTCTTGATGATGTTGCCCTTGTAGAGCTTCATTTTTACTTCGCCGCTGACATATTCCTGCGTTGATTCAACAAATGCCTGTATAGCCTCGCGAAGCGGCGTGAACCATTTTCCTTCGTAAACGATCTGGGCAAACTGGCTGCCGAGCTTTTTCTTTGTTTCCATCGTATCGTGGTCGAGGATAAGCTCTTCGAGCTGGTCGTGAGCCGCCATGAGGATAGTTCCGCCGGGCGTCTCGTAAACGCCGCGCGATTTCATTCCTACGACACGGTTTTCAACTATATCGACTATGCCGATACCGTTTCTTCCGCCGATAGTGTTGAGCTCTGTTATTATCTCGGAAACCTTCATTGCCTTTCCGTTTAATTTGACCGGAACGCCTTTTTCGAATTCGATGGATATTTCTTCCTCTTTATCGGGAGCATTCTGCGGAGATACGCTAAGTACGAGCATATGGTCGTAATTCGGAGCGTTTGACGGATCCTCAAGCTCAAGCCCCTCGTGGCTTATATGCCAGAGGTTGCGGTCGCGGCTATAGCTGCTGTCTGCCTTGAACGGAAGATGTATTCCGTGTGCCGCGCAGTATGCCATCTCAGCCTCGCGTGAATCCATTTTCCAAAGCTCTGTCATACGCCACGGAGCGATTATCTTGATATCCGGAGCAAGTGCTTTTATGCTGAGCTCGAAACGTATCTGGTCGTTGCCCTTTCCAGTAGCGCCGTGGCAGATAGCGGAAGCGCCCTCTTTACGCGCGATCTCAACTAATTTTTTCGCGATCGCAGGACGGGCCATGGACGTTCCTAAAAGGTAGCTGTGCTCGTATACTGCGCCCGCCTTTACGCACGGCATAATATAATTGTCGCTGAAATCGTCGATTATGTTTTCTATATAGAGTTTTGAAGCTCCCGAAAGCTTTGCTCTTTCATCGAGTCTGTCGAGCTCGTTTCCCTGTCCGCAGTCAACGCAGCAGCAAATAACTTCGTAATCGAATGTCTCTTTTAACCACGGAATGACGGCGGTAGTATCAAGACCTCCTGAGTATGCAAGAACGACTTTTTCTTTCATTTTAGATATTCCCTCCTAAGATATAAACGTTATGGCATTGTCATGCTTTTCATAAGTTCAGCATAAAATTAATGCCTGTATGTCATGTTTTTTCGAACATGGATTACTATATAATAAAATTCATAAATATGCAAGATATAATTTAGGATATTCATAAAATATGCAAAAACTGTGCATAAATATGCAGAAATTAACATATTTGTGCATATTTAAAATTGTTTTGTCTAAATTATTTAATAGTCTTGAAACTTTTCTGAATAACAGTTACAATATTTTCGATGAATGGTTTTGATCCCGCCGCAAAGTCGGGAGAACAAAACGTATGAAAAGAAAATTTTTTTTGGTCTTACTTTCTTTGTTGTTTGCTTCAGGGTGTCAAAAAGAAGCGGTGTATGATATAAAAGAGGCGTCTGAAGAAAGCACGGAAGCGGCCGATTCGGGGGCTGTCATATATTCTGAAAGCGGACAGGAGGAGAAGGACGCCGCAGACGATATTATATGCGTTTATGTCTGCGGAGAAGTAGCGTCGCCGGGAGTTTATGAGCTTCCGCAGGGAAGCCGCGTGTACGAGGCGATAGATGTTGCCGGAGGGCTGCTTGACGGCGTAGATACTACTAAGATAAACATGGCGCAGCGTTTAAGCGACGGGCAGCAGATAACCGTAGCGCCGCACGGCTTACAGACCGGGGAGTCCGGTACATCTGCGGACGGAGCCGGAAAAGTGAACTTAAATACCGCCGGGAAAGAAGAGCTTATGACTTTATCCGGTATAGGAGAAGCAAGAGCCGAAGACATACTTGAGTACAGAAAAAAGTACGGGAGCTTTTCTTCTATAGAAGATATAATGAACATAAGCGGTATAGGCGGGAAGATGTTTGAAAAAATAAAAGACGACATAGAAGTGTGATTGGAGAATATAATGGCTAACAGGGTTCTTGTAGTTGACGATGAAAAGCTTATTGTAA
>DVOP01000060.1 GCA_018713465.1 Candidatus Alectryocaccobium stercorigallinarum
ACTCCGTCGAAAAAAATACCGGTCTGCTGTTTCATCTCTTCCTCGGAATTGAATTCCGATATAAACAACAGCTTGAACACCGACTCTCTGATAGCCCTGCGGCTCATTTTCAGATTTGCGCATTTACGGTCCGCAGCCATATTATTCCTCTTCCGAATTTTTTATTTCTGTCTTTTTTACTCTGGCCTGCTTCTGCATTTGCACATCAGCGATACTGATGTTTACGCTTTCTACAGAAATGCCGGTCATGTTTTCAAGCACGTCCTTGACTCTCTCCTGAACCTTTCTTGTCACGTCCGGAAGATTATAGCCGTACTTGATATTAAGCGCCAGCTGCACTTTAATCTTTCCGTCTTCTTCAACTATCTTAACGCATTTAGATATTTTGTTCATTTCGGAACGGGTGATCTGGCTGGCTACCATATTTCCGCGCATTGACGCGATACCGTCTACCTCAAGCGCAGCGAGTCCGGCTATAATGCACATAACATTATCCGAGATAACTACCGAGCCAACCTCATGATCATCGTATATCGTATAGATCTTTTTATCTGCCATAATATACTCCTTTAGAAAGGTTATTGCTTTATATGTTCATTTTATAAATTATATCACCATTATCCCAAAAAATGAAATACTATTTGAGCAATATACGCGTCAGTTCCTGCTGAATTCTTCCAGTACAAGCCCCGGATTTCTGTCCAGCGTCATATTTATGCTCCACGGATTTATAAAAAGAAGCAGCGGATTGCCTTTAAGATCCTGTACCTTTTTCATATCCGACGTGCCGGTGAGCTTTTCTACATCGACCTCGTCTTTATTGGCTATCCATCTTATATATTCATACGGAAGCTCGTCGAGCCTTATCTCCACGTTATATTCGTTGTTCAGCCTGTATTTAAGGACGTCGAACTGGAGCACGCCGACAACGCCGACGATTATCTCCTCCATTCCGCCTTTAAGCTCCTGGAATATCTGTATCGCGCCCTCCTGCGCTATCTGGTTTATGCCCTTTACGAACTGCTTGCGCTTCATCGTATCGAGCTGCGCCACTCTTGAAAAATGCTCCGGTGCGAACGTCGGGATACCCTCGAACGCGAACTTGTTGCCCGGCGCGCATATCGTATCTCCTATCGAGAAAATTCCCGGATCGAAAACGCCTATGATATCTCCGGCGTACGCCTCGTCCACGACATGCCTGTCGTCCGCCATCATCTGCTGCGGCTGAAGAAGGCGCATTTTTTTATCGCCCTGGACATGATAAAATTCCTTGTCGGCGTCGAATTTTCCTGACGCTATGCGCATAAACGCTATCCTGTCACGGTGGTGCTTGTTCATATTCGCCTGTATCTTGAAAACGAACGCCGAAAAATCCTCCGAAAACGGATCTATAAGCCCTTTATCCGACATTCGCGGCAGCGGGCTGGTTGTCATCTGCAGGAAATGCCGCAAAAACGTTTCCACTCCGAAATTTGTAAGCGCCGAACCGAAAAATACCGGCGAAAGCTCGCCCTTTTGCACAAGCCCGAGATCAAACTCGGCGGCGGCGCCGTCAAGCAGCATTATTTCTTCTTCAAGCTGCTCTTTCTGCTCAGGAGTTACTATATCTAAAAGATGAGGGTCGTCGATAGCTATCTTCTCCGCCTTCCCCTCTTTTGTACCCTTATTCGTATCTGAAAAGACAAGGACCTTTTCTTCGTTCCTGTCATAAACGCCCTTGAAATTCTTTCCCGAGCCTATCGGCCAGTTTATCGGGCATGTGGCTATACCAAGCTCTTTTTCTATCTCGTCTAAAAGGTCAAACGTATCGTTGGCGTCGCGGTCCATCTTGTTTATAAACGTAAATATCGGTATATGCCGCATAACGCAGACCTTAAAAAGCTTTCTCGTCTGCGCCTCGACACCCTTGCCGCCGTCGATGACCATGACCGCGGAGTCAGCCGCCATAAGCGTCCTGTATGTATCCTCCGAGAAATCCTGATGTCCCGGCGTATCCAGTATGTTTATGCAGTACCCGTCATAATTGAACTGCAGTACCGAAGACGTAACGGAAATTCCTCTTTCCTTTTCTATCTCCATCCAGTCGGATACCGCGTGCCTTGCCGTAGCCTTTCCCTTTACCGAGCCGGCGAGGTTTATCGCGCCTCCGTATAATAAGAATTTTTCTGTAAGCGTAGTTTTTCCCGCGTCGGGGTGCGATATTATCGCAAACGTACGTCTCTTTTCGATCTCTTTCCTTAAATCAGCCACTTATATCTCCCGCCATAAGGCTTTCTATATTTTCAATAAAACACGTTTTTATTTTTACATTTATTTAAACTGTATACTTTCAAAATAAACACTGTATAAATATGCATAATATTCACAGCGCCGTATCATAATATCATATGGCTTTTTTTGCGTCAATAAAAGTCCGCTTCAGCCGGCGCTGGCAGCATGGCTTTTCGACACTGATATCATATTATCTCTTTTAACCGCTTAAGAAAAAGTTCCGCCGCTCCGGACAGAATCTTATCCTTTTTCCACACGAGCACAATGCCCACTTCCAATTTCGGTTCAAATTCCCTGAAACAAAGCTCCCGGTCACCTGAAATGTCTACTCTGCCGCCCGTGGATACAATGTGACCTATTCCCTGCCTTGCCAGCGCAGCGGCATTACAGCGCAGATTAAACGTAGAAATTATATTAAGCTTATTCCATGCATATCCGAACCATTTTGCAATATCATTTATCTCGTATTTTTCCTCGAGCGCCTGCTTTGAAAATATAAGAGGTTCGGCGGCAATATCGTCAAGCGTTACACACGGTTTTTTTGCCAGCTCACTGTCACGTCTTGTAAATACTCCGAACACGTCCTTTACAGGAAATTCGACATAGTCATATTTCGCTATATCCCGGTGATGTATAAGGAGACCGAAATCCAGCAGTCCCTTGTCCAGCCGCTCGATTATATCCATAGCGTTCCCGCTGTATAAATGATACCGTATTCCCGGAAAAGTTTTATACACACTGCTACATGCGGACGCAATATAATCCATAGCCTCGGTCTCGCCCGACCCTATATACACTTCTCCGCGCATATCATTCTTCATGGCCTTAAATTCTCTCTCCGTCTTGTCTGAAAGCGCCACTATTTCTTCCGCTCTTTTTCGCAGTATAATACCCTCCTGCGTCAAGATTATATTATGGCTTTTTCTGACAAACAGCTTCTGGCCAAGTTCAGATTCAAGATCATGCAGCTGACGTGAAAGCGTCGGCTGAGTCATATGCAGCCTGTTTGCGGCTACGGTAATATTGCCCTCATCAGCAACTACCAAAAAATATTTTAATACCCTTAGTTCCATATCATTCTCTTTATATTTTAATACCCATGACCTGTTACTTAACTCATCATATCCTATAGTGAAATGCCTTTCAAGCATTTCATGCTATAAAATAAGAGTATTTGCATTTTTTTAACGACGGTATTACATTAAACTCAAAAGAAAGATATCGATCAGGAGTAATGATACATGTCTTCCAATAATTCAAAAGTAAAAAAATATACTTTCGCGCTGTATGCAGGCGCATTTATAATCTGCTTTTGCATTAACATAACCGGTCCGTTCTTAAGCGATATAATGACAGACTACAATATAACATTGCAGGACGGCGGTATTATGACTTTCTGCCAGTATTTAGGCGGAATCGCGGCCGTATTTCTTTTTTCAAAAGCGGTGGACCGCTCCATAAAACCGCTTACGCTCATTGTAAGCTCCGGAATTGCCGCCGGCATGCTGTTTTTCATCGGCAGCTTTCTTCCTTTTAATATGTTTATAATGCTCTATCTGATATTCGGAGCTGCTTTGGGAATAGTAGATACAGTAAACAGCGCCATACTTACCGATTTGTATCCCGAAAAAACCGGCTCAATGCTTTCTCTGTTTCACGGGATCTGCTGTATAGGCGCGGCGACCGTACCAGTTATTTCGGCGCTGCTCGGCGCTTCGAGCTGGAAAAA
>DVOP01000007.1 GCA_018713465.1 Candidatus Alectryocaccobium stercorigallinarum
TACCGACGGGAAAAATATCATGAACGCCGTAAGAGGATTATCGTTTGCAAGCGCAAGGTAATATCCGAACCCGAGCGCGGCAAGGCCGATAATGGCCATGACCCATTTTGTCTTAGGCTCTTTTTCTCCCGCGCTGCTCTCCTGCATGAGGCGTATCGGGTCGGAAACATGCACCTGCCTTATCGTATTTAAAAAGATAAGCAGGAAGATTATTCCGAATAATATTATCGTAGTCTTTATCGCGTCAGCAGAAATAAAGAATCCAAGCGATATTTCCGCGTCTATTATGCGCGATATAATGAGGAACATAAGCTTGTCTAACGCTATGCCGATACCTATACCGGCAGCTAAGGCAATAAGCGCCGTATAAAGCGATTCATAGGCAAGAGTCCTGCCTATATGCCTTTTTTCCATTCCAAGGATATTGAAAAGCGCGAGCTCTTTTTTCCTTCGCTTCAGCAGAAAGCTGTTTGTGTAAAACAGGAATATGACCGCGAATATACCTGTTATGCAGCAGCCGAACAACATCATAATTGAAAGAGAGTCTGCTCCGACCATTTCGGTTATGCCGGGATTGACGGAAAGCGATTTCAGGATATAAAAAACCGCCACTGTTATGATACACGTTATTAAATAGGGTATATACATTTTGCTGTTCTTGCGTATGTTGGAAGCGGCAAGCTTTGCGAATAATCCGTTATTCATTCTGACCACCTCCGGTCGCCAGAAGCGTCAGCGTATACGATATCTTCTGATAAAGCTGCTCGTTCGTCATTGAGCCACGGTATATCTGATGAAAGATAACTCCGTCTTTTATAAAAAGCACGCGGCTCGCGTGGCTTGCGGCGTTGACGGAATGGGTTACCATCAAAATAGTCTGTCCTGACGAATTGATATCCTTAAATATCTTCAAGAGATCGTCGGTGGATTTAGAATCAAGGGCGCCTGTGGGCTCGTCGGCAAGTATAAGCTTGGGTCTTGTTATAACGGCTCTTGCGACCGCCGCTCTTTGCTTTTGTCCGCCTGAGACCTCATACGGGAATTTATCAAGGATATCATAAATGCCAAGCCGTTTTGCTAAAGGCGATAAAAGCTCCTGCATTTCACCGTGGTTTTTGCCCGATAATACGAGCGGCAGCAGTATATTGTCTTTTATGGAAAACGTGTCGAGCAGGTTGAATTCCTGAAACACGAAACCTAAATTATCTCTCCTGAAAGCCGCTATGTCTTTTTCTCTGACGGAGGAAAGATTCTTTCCCTCCAGAAGGACTTCGCCTCCGGTCGGTTTGTCGAGCGCCGCCAGGATATTTAAAAGAGTCGTCTTGCCCGAGCCGGACTCCCCCATTATCGCTACGTATTCGCCCTGTTCCACTGAAAAGGACACATTTGACAAGGCCTGGACGCTTGTCTGACCGAAACGGGTCGTATAGATTTTTTTAAGGCACTTAGCCTCTAATATTGCCATTCTTGTAAAGCCTCCTTGTTTATTGTGCCCTTATGATAATAAAAAAGCCGGAGCACCGAAATCTTATCGGGTGACAATCCGGCTTTAAATGTGACATTTCTGTAAGCTTGGTTATTCGATGACAAATTGCTCTTTGTGCAGGTCTATGGAGATAGTTGTGCCCTCTCCGACGACGGATTCCGCGTATATTTTATGTCCGAGCTTGTCGGCGGCAGTCCTGCACAGATACAAGCCGAGTCCAGTCGACTTTTTATCCGCTCTGCCGTTATATCCGGTAAATCCTTTTTCAAATATGCGGGGCAGGTCTTCGGAAGCTATCCCTATCCCGGTATCGGAAATTTTCAGCATTTCCTCCGGGGTAAATGAAATCGTGACAGAGCCCTTAAAAGTATATTTTATGCTGTTCGAAAGGATCTGTTCTATTATGAATAAAAGCCATTTTTCATCGGTGATGACTTCGGCATGGACGCTCTTGTATTCAAGCTTTATTTTGCGCCTTATAAAAAGCGGGGCGTATTTTCTCACCGCCTGTCTTATGATACCGTCGATATCGTATTTTTTAATTACGTAATCCGACGTATCGCCGCCGAGCCTTAAATACGTAAGCACCATTTCTGCATACTGCTCTATCCTGAAAAGTTCGGCCAAAAGCTCGCGGTGCTCGTCGGTATCTTCCGCTTCAAGTATCATTCGCATTGCCGATATCGGAGTTTTGATCTGGTGCACCCATGTTGCGTAAAAATCCATGCTTTCCCTGCGCTCGTTTTCCATGCTGTCAAGGGCGGTCTCAAGCTCGCTCTTAAGAGCGCCAAGAAGCTTACGGGCGTCTGCTTCCGCAAGAGTAGCCGGTTCCAAAAGAGAGCCGGACATAAGCTTGGCGTTTTTGAGCGCGCTTGCGTATTCCTTGTGCCGTTTGTAATACTGGTAAAATCTTATGGATATTACAAAGGCGGCAAGCAGCAGGCATAGGGCGAAAGCGTATAAAAATGCTTCCGTCTGGAGCCTGTACAATAAAAATATGAGCGCGAATATCCCTGACGATGCGGCAAAGAACAATAAAACCGCGATATTCTGTTTTATAAAATGCGCGAATACATGGTACCACTTTTCGTTTTTCATATATTTCACCTGCCGGCAGAGTTTGAGGCGTTTATAATGTAGCCGCTGCCTACCTTTGTAGTGATGAAGTCCTTTAAGCCAGCGGCGTCTAATTTCTTGCGCAGCCTGTTCACGTTTACCGTAAGAGTATTTTCCTCAACGTATTCGTCCATCTGCCAGAGCTTGTTCATAAGCGTATCGCGGCTTACCACCCTGCCCTTGTTTTCAAGCAGCGTTTTCAGTATACGGAATTCGTTTTTCGTAAGTTCTATGCGGCTGTCCTTATATGTAAGAGTGGCGTCGTCTATATTGAGGAAAGCGCCGTTATGCTCTATTACGGATATCTTGTTTCCGATATCGTACGTACGTCTTAGAAGCGCCTGCATTTTGGCGATCATAACGCCCAGGTCGACCGGCTTTGGTATGAAGTCGTCGCCGCCCATGTTCATAGCCATGACGATATTCATATTGTCGGACGCCGATGAAATGAAAACGACCGGAACGTTTGATATCTTGCGCAGCTCGCTGCACCAGTGATAACCGTTGAAAAACGGAAGCATTATATCCATGAGCACCATGTGCGGATCATACTCCAAAAAAGCGGGTATGATATTCTGGAAATCCTTCGCGCACACAGCCTCGTTTCCCCATGCCTCTATCTGGCGTTTCATCGCGCCTGCAAGCGAAATATCATCTTCAACAATAAATATGCGGTACATTTAACTCCTCTTATGTCAGTCTTCTTTTAACCGTTTTTCTATCGCGTCTGTTACGGTTTCAAGCACTTTTATCCTTGCGTAATACTTGTCGTTGCCCTCTACTACGACCCATGGGGCGTAGTCGGTCGACGTGCGCATGAGCATTTCGTTTACGGCAGTTTCATACTGGTCCCATTTTTCGCGGTTGCGCCAGTCTTCATCAGTGATCTTCCACTGTTTGTCGGGGTTGGCCTGTCTTTCCTTGAATCTGCGCTCCTGCTCGTCTTTGTCTATGTGGAGCCAGAATTTAATAACTATTGCCCCTGCGTCATAGAGGTCTTTTTCCATTTCATTTATCTCCCGGTATGCTCTTTTCCATTCCTCGGGAGTGCAGAAGCCTTCTATGCGCTCTACCATAACGCGTCCGTACCAGGTTCTGTCGAATATCGATACGTGGCCGTCCTTTGGCATAGCCCGCCAGAACCGCCATAAATAGTGATGTGCTTTTTCTATATCGTTTGGCGAAGCCGTCGGATTTACGACATAGCCGCGCGCGTCCATGCGTTCGGTAAGCCTTTTTATCGCGCCGCCCTTGCCGCCCGCGTCCCAGCCTTCAAATCCGAGAACGACGGGTATCCTTCTGCGGTATATCTCTCCGTGCAGCTTTTCTATTTTTTTCTGCAGCGCGTCAAGCTTTTCTTTGTACTCATCTTTCGTATAACTTAAAGAAAGGTCAGCCTTTGAGAGTATGGAGACCTGCATGTCTTTTATATTGTCTCCGGCTTCCTTTGAAATAGCCGCGTCGACGTCGTCGTTTACTTCCGGCTGCTGCGCTGCAGTTTCTTTAGCCCTTATTTTCTCTTTTGCTTTTTCGACCTGCTCGGCCATGGCCTTTATGACCGTATTATAGATCTTGAGCGTGGCGTAGCGTCTGTCGGTCGATTCTATAATATTCCACGGGGCATAGTCGGTGTCGGTGTTAAAAAGCATATCTTCCATCATATGGGAGTATTCATCGAATCTTTTATTGCGTTCCCAGTCTCCGTCAGTAACCCTCCATGCGGTTTCCTTACTTTCGGCAAGCTTTTCCAAACGCTTTTTCTGGTCTTTTTTATCAACGACAAGAAGCAGTTTTATGATAAGATTGCCGTCGTCGGCAAGCTGGCGTTCGAATGAATTTATAGAATCAAAAGCGTTTTTGAGTTCTTTATCGCCGGTTTTCCCCTCGAAACGCTCAATGAGCACACGTCTGTACCAGCTGCCTCCGAATATGGATATCCTGCCCTTTACGGGCGTTTTTGTCCAGAAGCGCCACATATACGGGTGCATGCGTTCTTCTTCTGTCTCGGCTTTTATAGTGTGTACCTCGAAGCCTCTCGGGTCCATAGAATGGATAAGCTTTCCTATCTGCAGGCCTTTTCCGGCGGCCCCGTACCCCTCGAATACGATCATTATCGGTATGCCTAAAGCCTTGCATTCTCTTTGAAGATGACCTATACGGCTTTCCAGCACTTCCATCTGACTGTCGTAATCCTCTTTTGAGATCTTTTTCGTCAAATCGATATTTTCCAACATAACTATACCTCCGTTGTGATAAATGTTTAAGTACGGCAGGTTGCTTGGTTGATTTGATTATAACATAAAATC
>DVOP01000061.1 GCA_018713465.1 Candidatus Alectryocaccobium stercorigallinarum
TATTATTTCAGATCCCGGGGTTTATGATATCGCGATGGAGATATGTCCTGAAATAGAGCGGCATATAAGCACGCAGGCGAATAATACAAATTACGGAACGGCTCTGTTCTGGTACAGGAATAAGGCAAAGCGCATAGTTACGGCAAGGGAACTGTCGCTTGAAGAAATAAAACAGCTAAGGGCTAATATCCCTGACGATATGGAAATAGAAACGTTCGTGCACGGTTCGATGTGCATTTCATATTCCGGACGATGTCTGCTCTCAAATTTTCTGACCGGAAGAGACGCGAACGCGGGAGAGTGCACGCACCCTTGCAGATGGAAATATTTCCTGATGGAGGAGCAAAGGCAGGGCGAGTACTTCCCGGTATATGAAAACGAAAGAGGGACATACATCTTCAATTCCAAAGACCTGTGTATGATAGAGCATATCCCGGAGCTTATGGGTGCAGAGATAGACAGCTTCAAGATAGAGGGCAGAATGAAAAACGCCCTTTATATAGCCACTGTCGCACGGACGTACAGGAAAGCTATAGACGACTGTCTTGAGTCGGAGGAAAAATATAAAAACAATATGGACTGGTACAGGGAGCAGATTTCAAACTGTACGTACAGAGGATTTACGACAGGATTCTTTTTCGGGAAGCCGTCTGATAAGGACCATATATACGACAACAGCACATACGTTAAAGAGGCGGTTTATCTCGGAGCGGTAAGCGGGACAGATGAAAACGGACGTTTCGTGCTTTTGCAGAAAAATAAATTCAGTACGGGCGATACTATCGAAATAATGAAGCCTGACGGTAGAAATATAAAAACAAGAGTGCTTGGGATATACGGCGCGGACGGAGCGAGACAGGAAAGCGCGCCGCACGCGAAGCAGGAGCTGCATATTGAATTAGATGAAGCGCCTGAAACGGGAGATGTTTTGAGGGCACCGACGGAGTCATAGATTTATTGACGAGGCAGTATGAACTTAGGATTTGACCGCGAAAAAGTTAAGATTTTTGAAGAGACGATAAGACATCTGATAGCCTCCGGAAAGATGACTACCGGAGAGAGGCTTATGTCTGTTGAGGAGCTTGCCGGCATATTTCATATCACTTCGTCAGAAGTCAAAAGGGTACTGAAAAGGCTCAGGAAGGACCGTATGGTAGTGACTTTCAGGGGCAAAGGCACATACGTCCTCGAAGCCAAGCCGGTAAAGCGCATGGAAAATACCGTGTGCGTAATAACGATGGAGACGGAGACGTCCTCGACGAGAAAGGTATTAAGAGGCATAGAGGACGTTTTGGCGGCAAACGGTTATAACATCGAATATAGAGATACCGGGAATTCGCAGTCCAAGGAAGAAAAAATACTTAAGACGATGATATCGGGTCATGCGGCGGGATACATAATCGAACCGAGCAAAAGCCAGTTCATGTGCCGTCATATGTATCTGTACGACAAGATGGACCAGGGCAATATCCCGTATGTGTTCATAAGGACTAATTATCCGCAGATGATGGATAAGGCAAGGGTGATAGTCGACGATATACAGGGCGGCTACCTTCTGACGCGTCATATGATAGCGACGGTCGGAGACAACATTGTCGGTATATTCAGAGCGGACAGCAAGCGAGGCTTCGAAAGGCACAGAGGCTATGTAAAAGCGCTTCAGGAGGCGGGAATACCATACAGGCCGGAGCTCGTCATCTGGTATCACCTCGAAGAGAGGATAAAAAAGCCGACGCTGGAGCTTGAAGAGATATTGAATACAAAGGCGTGCGACGGCATAATCTGCTACGACGATGCTATGGCCACAAATATAATCTATTATCTGTTCTCAAACGGATATTCTGTACCGGAGGATATCGCGGTCGCCGGATACGGAAACACCGCGATAGCTACGGCGGGCGAGCTGGGGCTCACAACGATAGCCCAGCCGGACGAGCTTTTGGGCGAGATCGCCGCGGAATATCTTTTGGAAAAGATAAGAGGAGAGTCGGATATCGAGCATGAGACTGAAAGAGTGTTGAATCCGGAACTCGTGATAAGAGGCTCAACGATCAGTTCGGGCATATGAGCCGGCAAACGGGCTGTATATGCTCCCGTCGAGCTCAAGGGAAAGGAGCGCGCCAGATACGGCGGCCGTGCTCATATTGCACATATAGCAAAGCTCTGATAGCGACAGCGGGGCTGATGAAAGCAGTTCAAGAAGTTTTAGTTCATCATGCGTGTATTCGCGTTTTAAAGAAGAGGAGGAAGACTCCT
This sequence comes from Candidatus Alectryocaccobium stercorigallinarum, assembly GCA_018713465.1. Taxonomy (GTDB): domain Bacteria; phylum Bacillota; class Clostridia; order Lachnospirales; family Lachnospiraceae; genus Alectryocaccobium; species Alectryocaccobium stercorigallinarum. The sequence goes on from DVOP01000061.1 coordinate 2,257, forward strand.
CTTTTTTTGATGTGCTGTTTTTGGTATTTACGCCAAGGTCTGTAAGTATCTGTTCGGGAGACAGCGCAGGGATCGCTCCCTGCCATATGAGGTCGTTTGTGCCGCAGGAGAGCTTGTCGTTTATTTTGCCGGGCAGCGCGTAGACCTGTACGCCCTGCTCTAACGCGTAGGAGGCGGTTATAAGGGAGCCGCTTTTCTTCTCGGCCTCTATTATCACGACCGCGTCCGAAAGCGCGCTGATTATCCGGTTGCGTATTGGAAAATGATATGCCAAAGGAGGCGACGACGGCTCGAATTCGCTGATTATCCCGCCGTTGTTTTCTATTATGCGTCTGTACAGCTGCGCGTTTGACCTCGGATAGATGTGTTCTATCCCGCAGCCCATTACCGCAAATGTAGCGCCGCCGGCTTTAAGGCAGCCTTCGTGGGCTGCCGAATCGATACCGAAAGCAAGGCCGCTTATTATCTGTACGCCGTGTTCGGCTAAGGAGCGCGCGAACATTTCGGCGGCCTGCCTGCCGTAGGAGCTGCATTTTCTGGCGCCGACTATGGCGACGGACTTTTTCGAAGGGTCAGGAAGCGCACCTTTAAAGTAAAGCGAGGCCGGCATACCTGAATAGTTTTTGAGCTTTAATGGATATGAGCTGTCTGAATATGTGATTTTGGAATATGATACTGCGTTCATAGGTCCTCCGTATGGAAAAATACCCGTGTCAGGTCATGGCGCAAGAGGCTGGTTCCTGAACAGGAACGCTTCGCTTATATGCGCTTCTGTGATGTAGTCCGAGCCGTCAAGGTCAGCTATGGTCCGGGACAGCTTTAAAATGCGGTGGTAAGCTCTTGCGCTCAGGTCGAATTTTGAAAAGGAGATTTCAAGGATACGTCTGCCCTCGCGTGTCACAGGACAGAATTTTTTGATGTCGGAGGCTTTAAGCTCGCTGTTGAAGCATATGTCGTAGGAGGAGTAGCGTTCTGTCTGGATATGGAAAGCCTTTTCGACAAGAAGCTTCATCTGCGTACTTCCGGTCTCGTCGGCCGAGGGGTTTTCAAGATCGCCGTATGTCGGAGGCGGCACGTTGACGCGTATGTCGATACGGTCTAAGACAGGCTTGCTTATGCGCGCAAGATACGACTGTATTTCATGGCGGGTACAGGTGCATTTGTTCATATCCGGATAATGGCCGCACGGACACGGATTCATTGCGGCCGCGAAAAGGAAATGAGACGGGAAGAGGAAGCTTCCGGTCGACCTCGATATAAGGATAGAATGGTCTTCCAAAGGGCCGCGCAGATGTTCGATGACCCTGGCCGGCATTTCGGGAAGCTCGTCCAAAAACAGTACGCCTCTGTGGGCGAGCGTTATCTCGCCTGGCCGGGGAATATGTCCTCCGCCGCAAAGCGCCTGGGCTGAAAGGGAGTGATGTGGGGCGCGAAACGGCCGCTTTGTCACTATGGGGTCGTCTTCGGTAAGCATTCCGGCAATGCTGTAAATGCGTGAAACTTCGAGCTGCTCCTGCCGCGTTAATTCGGGCATTATAGACGGTATGCGCTTGGCGGCCATTGATTTGCCGGAGCCGGGTGGGCCGCACATCAGTATATTGTGGAAGCCGGCTGCAGCTATGAGCGCGGCGCGTTTAACGGCGGGCTGGCCGTGTATGTCTTTGAAGTCGGGATATGTCCTGTTTTGTTTAGCGTTTGTTTCCCGGCGGTATATGAACGGGCTGTTTTCCGGAGCGGAACAGTATTCTATCAGCTCGGATAAATGCTTAATGCCTACCACCGTTATCCCGCCTACATTTGAGGCTTCGGCCGCGTTCGCGTATGGAACTATGCACGTATTTATCCCAAGTTCTTTGGCGGATATTATTCCGGGAAGTATCCCGGGCACGCTTTCCGTTTCGCCGTTTAAATGAAGCTCGCCGATTATCATACAGTCCTTTACGGACTGTTCGGGTATCTTTTCGAGCGCGACGAGCAGGGCCGCGGCTATCGGAAGGTCGAAGCGCGTGCTGTCTTTTTTTATATCTCCCGGTGCAAGATTTATCGTTATTCGTTTGGCAGGAAGAAATATATCCATATTTTTGAGGGCGGTGCGGACTCTGTCCTGTGCTTCGCGCACTTTTGCCGAAACCGAGCCTATCATAATGAATACGGGCATTCCGCTTGAGATATCGAGCTCTATATAGACGGGGCGGCATGAAAGACCGCTTATAGCGGAAGAAAGGATTTTGCAGAACATATTTTGAAGCTCCGTAGATGATGTTTTTCAGATTATTTCACATATAAAAGAATGTGTCAACGTATTAAAATGAGTAATAAAAAATATATTTTTTTTGCGAGGTTGTTTTGATT
>DVOP01000062.1 GCA_018713465.1 Candidatus Alectryocaccobium stercorigallinarum
CGCTTGCAGCCGAGCAGCTTGCAAAGATCCATGATAGCGCCACCGCCTATAGCTATTACTCTGTCATATGAATCATACGGGATAGTCTCGTACATGATCTCTATCATTTTCTCTGACGGCTCGCCCGGAGCGAATTTCTCCTGGAAAACAAAGTTGCATTTTAAACCGTATTTCTCCATAAACGGTTTGTAGATGTATTCGTTTGTAAGAACCACATCGCGCTCGTTGAGGCCAAACTGCTCAGCCATCTCGCCGAAATCCGCAAATTTGTAAATTGTCGGAACAATGATTATCTCTCTTTTGTCAGCCATAAGCGCTTTACTGAAACTATCCATTGCCATTTTGTACACTCCTCTTTTTTCGTATATGCTTAGTACGTTTGTTAATACGTTTGTTACGTTAATAACTTAACAGCAAATCACCGAAAAATCAACTACCCAAAAAGACATATTTTATTTTCATTATTCCGCACAATTAAATGAAAATACCGCCAAATATATTGTTGATTATTTCACTTTCCATTCCTGCTGCAGCGAAAAAAGCGGAAATATCTTTTAAAGATAAAACCGCTTTTTTGTATCTGTTATCCTTTTTATATTTTTAAGCCCGTTATCGCCCGTAAAGCTGCGTGATCGACCTGATATTTTCCGCCATCTCGTCCGTGCAGCTTCCCGCCGCCATTCTCCATTTCCAGTTGTCGCCAAGCGTTGCCGGAGTGTTGAGTCTCGCCTCATTTCCAAGGCGCAAATGGTCCTGCATTGGGATAATGCATGTATCCGCCGTGCTTGCCAGCGCGGTACGTATAAGCGCCTCCGCAGCAGTCCCGTCATCGCAGCCGCTGCGTCCTAAATAATCGCGCACATGCCGCCTGCAGTTCTCGTCGGCAGAGCCGAGCCAGCCCATTAACGTCTCGTTGTCATGCGTACCGGTATAAACGATACTGTTCTTTATATGGTTGTGCGGAAGATACAGGTTGTCAGACCCGGAGCCAAACGCGAATTCGAGCACCTTCATTCCCGGATATCCGGAATCGGCTATAAGCTCAAAGACGTCTTCGGTGAGCATTCCCAGATCCTCGGCTATAACAGGAACATTTCCCAAATGCTCTTTTACCGTATTGAACAGATCCATTCCGGGTCCCTTGACCCATTCTCCGTTTATCGCAGTCTCCGCTCCAAAAGGTATTTCGTAATACGACGCGAAGCCCCTGAAATGGTCAAGCCTTAATACGTCGTAAAGCTCAAAGCTGCGCTTAAGCCTTTCTATCCACCACGCGTATCCGGTCTTTTTATGATATCTCCAGTTATATACCGGATTTCCCCAAAGCTGTCCTGTAGGAGAAAAATAATCCGGCGGACAGCCCGCTACGCATTTCGGAACAAGGTCCTTATCATATTTAAACAGCTTAGGGCTGCTCCACGCGTCGGCGCTGTCCATTGAGACATATATCGGCAGATCCCCTATTATCCTTATACCTCTTTCATTCGCATACGACTTTAACGCCTTCCACTGTCTGTCGAATTCATATTCCAAAAAGCAGTAAAAGCCAATATCGTCTGCATATTCCCTGAAGAGCCTTTTCATCGTGCTGCTGTTTCTGAATTTATATTTATGCTCCCAGTCATACCACGCAAGTCCGCCGGTCTTATCCTTAAGCGTCCTGTACAAAGCGTAGTCGTTCAGCCAGATCGCATTATCTTCGCAAAAGCGCTTAAACTCTTCGCTTTTTTCAAATCTGCCGTACGCCGCTTTAAGCGCCGTCCTCCTGTTCTGAAAAAGCTCACCATAATCGATATATGCATTATTTTCCGGCCGTTTCTGAGCCTCCAGCTCCTCTTCGGTTATAAGCCCCTGTTCGTACAGAGTCTCGAGAGATATAAAATATGGGTTCCCCGCGAACGTCGAAAACGCCTGATACGGCGAATCTCCGTAACCGGTAGGTCCAAGAGGCAGTATCTGCCAGTATTTCTGGCCGCATTTTACAAGCCAGTCTACAAACTCATATGCTTCTTTCGAAAATCCTCCTATTCCATACGCTCCCGGTAATGATGATATAGGAAGAAGTATCCCGCTTGCTCTCATCTATAGTTCCTTTCGGTTTTGTATATCGGTATACACCTGTTTTTTCAAATCTTCTACGGAATCGAACTTTTTCTCCGGTCTCATAAAATCAAGAAGCTTTACGACCGCCGTCTTTCCGTAAAGATTTCCGTCAAAGTCAAAAATAAAAGTTTCCGCTCCGAGTTCTTTTCCATTTACTGTAGGCTTAACGCCTATGTTGCTTATGCTTTTATACATTTTTCTGTCGATCTCAGTCAGCGATGCGTAAACGCCGTTCGGAGGCAGCAGCTTATCCGGCTGCGGTGCCATGTTTATAGTCGGAAAACCTAAATTTCTTCCGATATGCGTTCCGCCTATAACCTCGCCGATAAGAAAATATTCAAAACCGAGCAGCTTATTTGCCTTTTCAATATTTCCCTTAGCGAGCTCTTCTCTTACATACGTGCTGCTGATATCGCGTCCGCCGTCTTTTTCTTTTTCAAGTATATCAACACTGAAACCGAACATGGCGGCGTTTTTCTTTAAATAATCCGCGTCTCCCTGCCTGTTCTTTCCGAATTTGAAATCTGTTCCGGCTACGACCGCTTTAGTGTTTATTTTCCCGATAAGGATATCCTTTATAAAATCCTCAGCGCTCATGTTCCTTATCTGCTCGTTAAACGGGCACTCCACAAGAACGTCGATCCCGAATTTTTCGGCAAGCATGAGCTTCTCTTTTCTCGTGACTATAAGCTTATAATCGCTTTTTCCTATTTTTATCTGCGGAGAAATATCAAAAGTGAACATTACTGCCTGAAGCTTCCGCTCTTTAGCTATTTCTCTTACTTTTTCGATCAATTTTTGATGGCCGGTATGCATTCCGTCAAATTTTCCAAGCGTGACTACAGACGGTGGCATTTGCTCCAATGTTTTCAAATCATTACAGTACAGCAATTTCAAACTCCTAGTAAAAAATCTTTTTCGGACGGAACATGTCCGACTCCGGCATAAAAGAATATATGCCTATAAAAGTGCCTTCTGAATCGTACAGTCTCACATCGCCTTTTCCTGCCTCGCTTCGGCTGTGGCTGTCAAACGCGGCTCTTGCTATCTTTCCGCCGTTTCTGACCGTTTTATCAAACTCAGGCAGAGTTACGGCCTTCGGAATATTTTCAAAAATCTTATCCACCGGTATCAGCGCCTTTTCGATCCCGCCTGCTTCCATCAGCTTTTCGACTTCAGAAAGGGTAAGCGCGCTTTCTATTGAAAATCCCCCCGACCCGGTCCTTATAAGCTTTTCCATGCAGCCGCCGCAGCCCAGGGCTTCCCCTATATCGTTGCACAGCGACCGTATATAAGTCCCCTTTGAGCATTTGACTCTTAAACGTATGCGCGGCAGGTTTATTTCGAGTATGTCCAGCTCATAAAATACGACTTTCCTCGGCTTTCTTTCCACGGTCACGCCCGCTCTCGCAAGATCATAAAGTCTTTTGCCGTTTACCTTTAAAGCCGAATACATCGGCGGTATCTGCTCCTGCTCTCCGAGAAAAGACATGACGCACCTTTCGGCCTCGGTATTCGTACATTCAACAGGACAGGTCTTTATAACCTGTCCTTCCATATCCAGAGTATCCGTGATCGTGCCCAAAAGCAGGACCGTCTCGTATGTTTTTGTCCCGTCGGTCAAAAGAGAGCACAGCTTGGTCGCTTTTCCCACGCACACAGGAAGTACCCCTATAGCGGCGGGATCGAGCGTACCGGTATGCCCTATCTTCTTTTGATTTAAAATACGTCTAAGTTTAGCTACAACATCAAAAGACGTATATCCGGATTCCTTATAAATATTCAGAATTCCGTCCATCTTATTATCCTTTAAGCTTTTCTTCTATTACGGGCAGCAGTTTTTCTATTATCTCACCGGCGCTTCCGCGCATTTTACAGCCGGCCGCGCGCAAATGGCCGCCTCCTCCGAACAGAACGCATATCGAGCTCACGTCCACTTTTTCTTTAGACCTGAAGCTCGCCTTATACTCTCCGTTATCCAACTCATAAAGCAGAACGGACACTTCAACTCCGATCGTATCCCTAAGCTGGCTAACTATACCGTCGAGGTCGCTCGCCTTAAGACCCATTTCAATGCGTTCTTTCCTTGAAGCGGAGCCTACTATCAGCTGGCCGTCAAGATAAAGGCTGCTTCCCTCTAAAATACGTCCGAGTATTTTCTGCTGCAGGTATGTTTTCTGACAAAACGTCTCGTCAATTATCCTTGAAAAATTTATCCCTTTCGACATAAGCGAAGCGGCGATATGCATTGTTTCAGGTGAAGTTGCCGGATACCTGAACACGCCGGTATCATGCACTATTCCCATATAAATGGCCTCGGCGCATTTTTCCGATATCTTCCCGGGATCCAGAAACGAATACAGCACCTCGCTTGTCGAACTCGCGTCCGGGTCATTATAAAAATATGTATAGCTGCCGTTGTTCGTCCTGTGATGATCGAAACAGATGGTCGTCCCTATCTCGTCATAGATGGGCGCTGCGACTCCTATCCTGTCATAGCTGCTTATATCCAGCAGGAAAAGCCTGTCATACTTTGCCGCGTCCTGCTTTACGCATGACGTAATAAGCCTGTCGGACCCGTCCAGGAACTTATATATCTCCGGGATATCCTGCATATAAACGTCTGCGTTTATGTCCGGAAAATTATCGCGCAGATATATCCAAAGGCCAAGCGCCGAGCCTATGCAGTCGCCGTCAGGGCTTACATGCCCCGCGATTGCGACGCTTTTTGCCCCCGCGAGGAAATCATCTATTCTGTTATTCTGCGGACTTATCGTTTGACTCTTCATCATGACTTATAACCTTGTCTATCATTTCGGACATGTTCACTCCGTATTCAATGGAATCGTCCATAATAAACGTAAGCTTCGGAGTATTTCTAAGGTTCAGGTTTGACGCGAGCGCTCTGCGGATAAAACCCTCCGCGTTGTCGAGCGCCGTTTTCGTGTCGAGTTTTGCCGCGGTATCTCCAAGAACGCTTATATAGACCTTACACGTTTTCAGATCCGTCGCGACATCAACAGCCGTCACCGAAGTCAGTATACCGACTCTCGGATCTTTGACCTCGTTTCTTATTATATTTCCAAGCTCTTTTTGCACGGCCTGATTTATCCGCACATGCTTAATACTGTTTTTTCTCAAAATATCTCTCCGTTTATCTTGCCACTTCGACCATCGTGTACGCTTCTACCTGGTCGAGCTCCTGGATATCGTTGAAGTCTTCGAAAACAAGACCGCATTCGTATCCGGCTCTTACTTCCTTTACGTCGTCCTTAAATCTCTTAAGCGACGCCAAAGCTCCTTCGAATATCTGCTCGCCCTCTCTTGTTATGCGCACCTTCGCGTCTCTAGTGAATATTCCGTCAAGCACATAGCTTCCCGCGATGTTTCCGACGCCGGAGGCTTTGAATATCTGTCGTATCTCGGCATGGCCGATGACTCTTTCCTCGTATACAGGATCGAGCATGCCTTTCATCGCCGCTTCGACATCTTCGATAGCCTGATATATTACCTTGTACAGACGAACGTCTACGCCCTCCTGCTCGGCCATCGCTTTCGCGGTCGAATCAGGACGAACGTTAAATCCGATTATTATAGCGTTCGACGCAGCCGCGAGCACAACGTCTGATTCGTTGATAGCTCCGACTCCTCCGTGTATGACTTTTACGACAACTTCCTCGTTCGAAAGCTTCATAAGAGACTGCTTGACCGCCTCGACTGAACCCTGAACATCTGCCTTGACGAGAAGATTGAGTTCTTTGAGGTTGCCCTCCTGTATCTGCGTAAACAGATCGTCAAGAGACATCTTGGCTTTCGTATCGGCAAGAAGCTTGTTCTTATTCTCTGAAATAAACGTTGCAGCGAAGTTTTTAGCCTCCTTGTCGGTTTCTGTCGATACAAGGATCTCGCCCGCATTCGGAACGTCGTTAAGTCCAAGTATCTCTACCGGCGTAGAAGGACCCGCTTCTTTAAGGCGTCTTGAATTTTCGTCCATCATAGCGCGGACCTTGCCTGAGCATGCTCCCGCCGCAATATAATCTCCAAGACGCAAAGTTCCCTTCTGAATAAGCACGTTTGCAACAGGACCCTTGCCCTTATCAAGCTTGGCCTCAAGAACGAGACCGCGGGCGCGCCTGTTGGGATCCGCTTTAAGCTCGAGCACTTCCGCCGTAAGCAGTATCATTTCAAGAAGATTGTCTATTCCCTCTTTTGTCTTAGCCGAAACCGGAACGAATACCGTGCTTCCGCCCCAGTCCTCGGGGATAAGCTCGTATTCGGTAAGCTCCTGTTTAACTCTTTCTATATTAGCGCCCGGCTTATCTATTTTATTGATAGCTACGATTATCTCTACTCCCGCCGCTTTAGCGTGGTTTATCGCCTCTACTGTCTGAGGCATTACGCCGTCGTCCGCAGCTACTACGAGTATAGCGATATCCGTTGAGTTCGCGCCTCTCATACGCATAGCCGTAAACGCCTCATGTCCCGGCGTATCAAGGAACGTTATCCTCTGTCCGTTTATGCTTACAACATACGCTCCGATATGCTGTGTGATACCGCCGGCCTCGCGGTCCGTAACATGTGCGTCGCGTATCGCGTCAAGAAGAGATGTTTTTCCGTGGTCTACATGTCCCATTACGCAGACTACAGGCGGTCTGCTGACCATGTTCTTTTCGTCTTCTTCGTCCTCTTTAAGAAGCTCGCCGATAACGTCTACCTTTTCTTCTTCATTCGCTATGATATCGAATCCAAGCGCTATCTCGGCAGCCGTCTCATAATCTATCTCCTGATTGACCGTTATCATCGTTCCCTCAAGGAAAAGCTTCTTAACTATAGCCGACGGCTGGATTTTCATCTTATCCGCAAGGTCGCGCACGGTTATCTTCTCAGGTATCGTTATCTCTTTTACGACCTCTGTCTTCTTTTCCTCAGGCTGCTTGTGATGGGGCTTCTGCAGTGCCTTCGGTACCGCGCTCATATGCTTCTTGCCCTGATTAGGCCTGTTGGAGCCCGGCTCCCTGTCGTTCGTGAATTTATTTTTCCTGAGCTGTTCTTTATTTTTATCTTTTTCCTTATTGCTGGCGTCTCTGGACGGTCTCTTTATGCCGAGATCCAGCGCCTCCGGAGCCGACTTTCTTTCCGGCTTCGGACGTCTGCTGTCGCGTCCCTGACGTCCTGCATCGTCTTTATCCTTGTCGGCGAAACGTCTTTCTGAAGGACCTCTGCCCTGATGGTTCCTGTCGCCTCTTCCCTGCCTGTCTGAGAACGGCCTGCTCTGTCTTTCTGACGGGCTTCCGTCGCCCTGGCTCCTGCCCGGTCTTTCAGACTTGGTGAACGCCGGCTTTCTGTCCTCGGCAGGTCTTACCCTTACCGGCTTCTCCTCAGTGGTTTTATGAGCTTCAATGGATCCGTTATCAGGTTTTTTGATATCTTCGGTTTTTACTTCTTTTTTTACCGGCTCAGAAACAGCTTTTACAGCCTCGGTCTTTGTCTCCTGAAGCTTCTCCGGCTGAACCGCCGCTTCCTTTGCTTTTTCAGCCTGAACATTAACCGCCTTTGCAGGTTCAGTCTTCGCTTCTAACTTTTCTGCCGCCGGCTTTACCGCAGGCTCCGCCGCAGGTTTCTTTACTGCTGCTTTAGCCTGCTGCAGCTGCTGCGCACGCGCCTTCCTCTCCTGCTGGGCTGCCTGACCCTGTTTGGTGAAGTTTTTACCCTCTTTGCTCGAAGCATTCTGCGGCCTGTAGACCTGAATGAATTTTTTCTTCTTCGGGGGCTGTTTTACTTCTCCCTCTGCATTTTTGTTCATCTCTTTGTTTTCATCCATAATATTGCTCATTAACCCTCTATCCTTTATATAGATTCTCTTAATTTTTATCCTCTAAAGAAATATTTTTTATTATAGCGTCTGCAAGTCCGGCGTCATTTACGGAAATACACGCCCTCAGTTCTTTTCCGATGATATGGCCGAGATATTCTTTTTCGCCGAATACGGCCACCGGCACGTTATAATATGAGCACATGTCGGTAAACTTTTTTCTCGTATTTCCAGACGAGTCCTTTGCGATAATAACGAGCCGCGCTTTTCCGTCCTTAACGGCCTTTTCAACCGAAAACTCGCCGCTTGCCAGCTTTCCTGATTTCATCGCAAAACCTATATAAGACGATATCTTATCTTGTTTCATCTGAACTAAGCTCCGTTTTTAAACTCTCGTATATCTCCGGAGATACCTGGACCTCAAGCGAACGGGAGACCGCTCCTGACTTAACAGCCTTTTCGAGACATTCGGTATTCCTGCATATATAAGTGCCTCTGCCGTTCTTTTTTCCGGTGATATCTACCTCCACGGTATTATCCGGCGTCCTTACTATCCTTATAAGCTCCTTTTTCGGAAATGACTGCCTGCACCCGCAGCATGTACGCATGGGAACTTTTTTATTCGTTGTTCCCGACGGATTCTTCTTCATCGCTTTCTCCGCTTTCTTCCGTTAATTCTTCAGTATCCCCGATCTCTTCTGCGGTTTCTTCGTCTTCAGCATATTCTTCTTCATACTCCTCATCATAATCGTCAGAGAAATATTCGTCGAATATTCCGGCTTCCTTAGCCTGGGTCTCACTCTTGATATCTATCTTAAAGCCCGTAAGCTTAGCCGCAAGCCTAGCATTCTGTCCCTCTTTTCCTATCGCAAGCGAAAGCTGGTAATCCGGAACGATAACGAGCGCCGTCTTGTCGTCAGGATCCGCAAGAACAGAAACTATCTTTGCCGGCGAAAGAGCGTTTTCGATAAGGAGCGCCGGGTTCTCGTCCCAGTTTACGATATCCACCTTCTCGCCCTTAAGCTCGTCTACGACCGCGCCGACTCTTATTCCGTTCATTCCGACGCACGCGCCTACTGCGTCTACGTCGGGATCGTTGCTGTATACGGCGATCTTCGTCCTTGATCCCGCTTCTCTGGCAATGCTCTTTATCTCTATTATTCCGTCGGCTATCTCGGCAACTTCGGCTTCAAACAGCTTTTTAACAAGCTCCGGGTGGCTTCTCGATACGAGTATCCTCGGTCCTCTTGGAGTATCCTTGACTTCAAGGACATAAACCTTAACGCGCTCCTGCGGTCTTAATGTTTCTCCCGGAACTGTTTCAGACTCGGTAAGAAGAGCGTCTACCTTGCCGAGATTTATATTTATATATTTTCCCATATTGCGCTGAACGATACCGCTGACTACGCCGTGCTCTTTTTCGAAATATCTGTTGAACAGCGATTTTCTTTCTTCCTCGCGTATCTTCTGCAGGATTATATTTTTCGCGTTTGTCGTAGCTATCCTGCCGAAAGATTTAGATTCTATCGGAACTCTGACTATATCGCCGAGTTCATATTTATCATCAGCCTTTTTTGCCTCCATAAGGCTTATCTGAAGTACCGGATCTTCTACGGTCTCAACGACTTCTTTGTTTGCGTATACGGAGAAATCGCATGTGTCGCGGTCTACCTCGACGACAACGTTGTCGGCTTTTCCGAAGTGGTTCTTGCACGCCTGCATAAGAGACTGCTCGATACCCTCTATCAGAGCCTCCTTGCTTATATTTTTCTCCTTTTCCAGAACTTCCAATGCTTCCTTTAATTCAGCGCTCATCTGCTTTCCTTTGTCCTCCTGTCAGGTATTACCATTCAACGGCTTCTTTTATTATTGCCATGTCTTTTATTTTATATACTGCCGGTTCGCCATTATCTGTACGCACCGTGAAAGTTTCTTCGTCAAACTGCTCCAATACGCCGGAAAATTCTTTTTTCCCGTTTATGCTCTTGTAGCTTTTAAATTCTATCTCTTTTCCTAAATTCCGCTTGAAATCCTTCTGCTTCTTTATAGGTCTTCCGAGCCCCGGCGAGCTCACCTCGAGGATATACGCGTCTTCTATAAAATCTTCCTCGTCCAATCTGTCTGAAAACGCCCTGCTTACCAGTTCGCAGTCGTTTATATTTATACCGCCGGGTTTATCGATATATGCCCTTAAGTACCAGTCGCTTCCCTCTTTGACGTATTCAACGTCAACAAGCTCAAATCCGTTTTCCTCAATGATAGGGAGTATCAGCTTTTCAGCCCTGCTCTCGTATTCATCTCTTCTTCCCATCGTATTCCAATCAAAAATATTTTTCACGAAATAAGAGTGGGCTGCTGCCCACTCTTAACTACCTGTTACATATCATATCCACTATAGCACCTGTTAAGCAAAAATGCAAGTAAAACCAGTTGTTTTTCGGTACTTTAAGGCCTTTTTCAGGATCAAACCAACTTAAGTGTGTTGACTTTGACTCCCGGTCCCATCGTTGAAGCTAAAGTAACGCTTCTTAAATACTGTCCTTTAACCGCTGCCGGTCTCGCTTTGTTGATAGCGCCGATAAGCGTATTAAAGTTATCTTCAAGCTGTTCCTGCGTAAAGGAAGCCTTTCCTATCGGAACATGGATAATGTTTGTCTTGTCAAGACGATACTCAACTTTACCGGCTTTGATGTCGGCGATAGCTTTCGTTACGTCCATAGTAACTGTTCCTGACTTCGGGTTCGGCATTAAGCCTTTCGGTCCTAAGACACGGCCAAGACGTCCAACAACGCCCATCATATCAGGCGTAGCTACAACAACGTCAAAATCAAGCCAACCGTCGTTCTGGATCTTCGGGATAAGCTCCTCTGCTCCTACGAAATCAGCGCCCGCCGCTGTCGCCTCGTCTGCCTTCGCGCCTTTAGCGAACACGAGTACGCGGACAGTTTTTCCTGTTCCGTGCGGAAGCACAACCGCGCCTCTGATCTGCTGATCTGCGTGACGTCCGTCGCAGCCTGTACGAATGTGAGTTTCTATAGTCTCATCGAACTTAGCTGAAGAAAGCTTCTTTACTAAGCCGATGGCTTCATCCGGATCGTATAATTTCATGCGGTCAACTGCTTTTGCAGCTTCCACGTATTTCTTTCCATGCTTCATTTTCAGATAATCCTCCCTTAGTCTTCTACTACGATACCCATACTTCTTGCTGTTCCCGCAACCATACTCATTGCGGCTTCGATAGATGCAGCGTTAAGATCAGGCATCTTCATTTCAGCGATCTCGCGAACTTTGTCTTTTGAGATAGTAGCGACTTTTGTCTTGTTCGGAACGCCTGAACCTGATTTGATGTTGCACGCCTTCTTAAGAAGGACTGCAGCCGGAGGAGTTTTTGTGATGAAGCTGAAACTTCTGTCAGCGTAAACGGTGATAACTACGGGGATAATAAGATCGCCCTTGTCTGCCGTTCTTGCGTTGAACTCCTTAGTGAACTGAACGATATTTACGCCGTGCTGTCCTAAAGCCGGTCCTACTGGTGGAGCAGGTGTGGCCTTTCCTGCCGGAATCTGTAATTTGATATATCCTGTTACTTTCTTTGCCATTTGGCACCTCCTATGTGGTATTTGCGGGGTTTCCCTCCCACCTGACCGGTATTAACCGATCTTTTTAACTTCTGAAAAGCTTATTTCAACCGGCGTAGCGCGGCCGAAAAGCTCTACCTGTATAGTTACCATCTGCTTTGCCTGATTGACGGCTGAAATAACGCCTATCGTATCTTTCCATGCTCCGCCTGTAACTATGATCGAATCTCCTTCTTCGAGATCCACTACGACTTTCTGATCCGAAGCTTCGGAACCGAGAGCCTTTAATTCGCTTGGCTTAAGCGGTACCGGTTTTGAACCCGGTCCGACAAATCCGGTAACACCTCGGGTATTTCTTACGACATACCATGTGTCGTCGTTCATTACCATATTGAGAAGAACGTATCCGGGGTACATTTTCTTCTGAACCTGCTTTTTGGTTCCGTTTTTGACCTCTACTACGTCCTCCATCGGAACGCGTACCTCGAGTATCTGATCCTCAAGATGTCTGTTCTCTATGGTCTTTTCGATATTGGCTTTTACTTTTTTTTCATAGCCTGAATAAGTATGTACAACATACCATTTTGCTTCTGACATTTATTTACCACCCTATATAATAAGTTCTATGAGTGCAAGAGCGCCTGAATCAACTAAAGTTATAAGCGCGCACAGCACCGCCGAGATAACGATCACGGCAACTGTCTGCTTTGCAAGCGTCTTCTTGTCGGTCCAGATGATCTTT
>DVOP01000063.1 GCA_018713465.1 Candidatus Alectryocaccobium stercorigallinarum
TAAGGCATTCGAGTTAATATTTTATCGATGTCAAAAGATATTTCACCATTTATATAAGTCACCCGCAGTACATAAATGCATTTACATGATGTCTGATATTACCGCCATCTATAGCTATCACGTCAAATCTCCTGTCTGCACGCTCAGATATCTTATTTTTCATACAATAATAATCCGCAGTCTGCGAGATTTTTCTCTGCTTATAAAAAGAGACCGCTTCTTCCGGATAGCCGCTTGTTCTGCCGCTGCGGTATTTTACCTCAGCAAACACAAGCACCTCTCTGTCCAAAGCGATCAAATCTATTTCCCCGAATTTACATCTGAAATTTTTCTCTAATATTATATATCCCTTCGCGGCCAAAAAATTCGCCGCTTTCTGTTCATAAAAGCTTCCGCACTTTCTTGTATTCAACCATGCCTCCTCACACCCGTGCCATCACGCACATGTCCAAACACCGTGTCTTATAGTACATTCTTTCATACAAATTTTAGAAATACATAAACATTTTCCGCAGGCGGCATATGAAGCCTTGGTTCTTATCGAAAGCAAATGCAATGCGGCTTGAGATTAGAACCATTAGGCTGAATCCTAAGCGAAAGCGGCCGCCGAGGAAACATGTTTATACGCTCTTAAATAAAGCTTTTAATAAAACTCATACGATGGATTGGGCACGGCCCGTATTTTTTTATCGCCGCGATATGCTCCGCCGACCCGTATCCTTTATTGCGTTCAAACCCGTATTCAGGATAAACTGCGGCGTACGCTTCCATCAGCCTGTCCCTCGTGACCTTCGCTAAAATACTCGCCGCCGCGATAGACTGGCTTTTCGCGTCTCCCTTTATTATAGGAACCTGAAAAATATCGATATCAGGTATCCTGACGGCGTCATTTAAAAGAATGTCCGGCCTGAATTTAAGCGAAGCGATCGCCGCGCGCATAGCTTCATACGTAGCCTGAAGAATATTTATTTCGTCTATCCTGTCGTGTCCAATCACCCCGACGCCGTACGCTAACGCTCTTTCCTGTATTTCGTCGAACAGCTCGTCCCTTTTCTTTGCCGAAAGCTTTTTAGAATCATTTATATACAATATACGGCAGTCTTTCGGAAGTATGGCTGCCCCGGCAACTACCGGCCCCGCAAGCGGTCCCCTTCCGGCTTCGTCTATGCCGCATATAAATTCATACTCCGAATACTCCTTTTCATACGAGCACATTTCTTCAACGCGCCTGCGCTCGGCTTCAAGCTTTTCGTCCGCTCGCCTTATCTTCGCAAGCAGATTTTGCACGCTCTTCCTCCCGTCGGCGGTATACTCTTCAAACAGCGCGTTCCTTGCCATACCGTCGCGGCAGCTTAAGATCTCCGCCTCTATTTCCTTAACACTTTTTTTATTCATTCATATCTCCGACAGGCGCGTTTTCAAGAGTTATGCGCCCCAGCTTTCCGCTTCTGAAATCGTCCAAAACAAGCGCCGCCGCCTTTTCATAAGAAATTTCATTTCCCTTTACGATACAGCCGCGCTTTTCACCTATACTATACAGTATCTCCGGAAGGCTTTTTTCCTCTGATACCCCGTATCTTTCAGCTATCCTTCCGCGGTAATGCTTTGTTACATAATCCAGAAATTCTATGCCAAGCTCCTCGATATTCAGTATATCGTCTTTTATCGAGCCTATAAACGCAAGATTGACTCCGGCTTTCGCATCTTCAAACTTCGGCCATAAAACTCCGGGCGTATCAAGCATTTGGATATTTTTGCTTAAATTTATCCACTGCTTTCCCTTTGTTACTCCCGGCTTATTTCCTGTCTTGGCGCATGCCTTGCCCGCATAAGAGTTAATGAACGTCGATTTCCCGACATTCGGTATCCCTACTATCATCGCCCTTACCGGACGGCTTTTTATTCCTCTTTTCAGATCCCTTTCTATCTTCTCTTTACATACTTCCTGAATGACTGACGGGATACTTTTAAGAGTGGCTCTGTTTCTTGAATCGACAAAAATACAGGCGATATTATTTCGTTTAAAATAATCCGCCCATTTTTTATTTTCAATTTCATCTGCAAGGTCTGTCTTATTCATAAGTATAAGACGCGCTTTGTTTTTTCCAAGCTCCGACAAATCAGGATTCCGCGATGACTGCGGCGCCCTCGCGTCCACTATTTCGATCATAAGATCGATAAGCTTTATATCCTCCTGCATTTGCCGTTTTGCTTTTGTCATATGGCCGGGGTACCACTGTATATCCATTTTTGTCCCCTTTTCTATTTTATAAATCCGAATTTATCGATCGGGCTGTATCTAAGCCACAGCTTTCCTACTATATTGTCCTCGTCCACAGGTCCTATATCCAAATGCCTGCTGTCCTCGCTGTCGTTCCTGTTGTCTCCGAGGACGAAATACTCTCCGGCGCCGAGCGTTATCTCTTCTTCGGCTATTCCCGGATTGTTGATGGCCGGAAATCCCGGATCTTCTATATATGTCTCTCCGTTTATAATTATCTGGCCGTCTTTGATCTGTATCGTTTCTTCCGGAAGTCCGATCACCCTTTTGATTATAAGGCTCTGGTTTTCATCTGACCCGGTACGAAAGGCTATCAGATCCCCTCTTTTAGGCGAAGATAATTTATAGACCGCCGTA
>DVOP01000064.1 GCA_018713465.1 Candidatus Alectryocaccobium stercorigallinarum
CCTGCATTAACAAAATCGCGCAGCTCCTGTCTCGCTTTTTCTTCGTCAGTCATTACTTTTTCGGCTGTATTCATATAAAGCCCCTCCTTTCTCATATTAATTATAACAATATCGCATTTCAGCAGGTTTTGCAACTGTCTTTTTATACAAAAAGCGGCGCGGATTTTCGTTCCGCGCCGGTTGATGATCGATATTATAATTCTATGATCAAAATATATTTTGTCCTCGATGACATCACGAATTCTGCCTTCCGTAATAATTTATAAGGCAGCCGTCTGTTATTATCTCGCGCTCGTCGTCCGTAAGATCTCCAAGCTTTAATTCGATCTCTTTGAAATCCTTCGTTACGACATACGCTTTGATAGAAGCTTTTTTATTTTCGACCGCGTCTTTTATATCCGGTATGAACAGATAGTCCCCGTTTTCAAACGGCAGCTCGCCCTCGTCTATAACGAACGGAAGCATGCCCCAGTTGATAAGGTTTGAGCGGTATCTCTTTGTAGCGTACGCGTTAGCGATATTCGCCCAGCCGCCGAGAACCTTCTGGCATGAAGCGGCCTGCTCGCGCGCCGAACCGTCGCCCGGCTTGCATGCGAAGATAGTCGAGCCTATTCCGATATTTGTTTTATCAACTCCCGCAAACTTATCAAAAATAGCATGAGCAACAGGTTTTATCTCCGGGAACGCCTCGCCTACGCACTCTCCGTTTTCAAGCGCCTTCTGCGCCTTCTGGACTTCTTTTGCCCTTCCGACATATGCCGGGTCTTTCCTTGAAAGAGTAAATTCGGCAAGTCCCAAAGGATTAGACCTGAACGAAGAAGTTTCTCCCGACGGGATAAGCTCGTCAGTCGTAGTTACAGGATCGTGTATCTCCGATACGACCTTAAGTATCATGTTTTCAGGCAGCGCCGGCATTGACGGCCAGTCTTTGATGTTCGGTCCAAAATGGATCTCAACGCCCGGATCAGCGACTCCATGGCTGTCAAATACGCGGTTAGCGTATATTTTGCTGTCAAAATGATAAACCGGGTTCGTAAACTCTCCGTCAAACTGTGTGGCCGGAGTAAGATATCCTTTGTTTGCGGCTGTAGCGGCGATCGAACGCGCGTCCATAAGCGCAACAGAAGAGATCTGTCCGTTCTGTATCTTCGAACCCTCTCTGTTCGGGAAGTTCCTCGTTGAATGGCGGATCGAGAATGCTCCGTTTGCCGGTGTGTCTCCCGCTCCGAAGCACGGTCCGCAGAACGCCGTCTTAACGATAGCGCCTGTTTCCATAAGCGTCGCAAGGACTCCGTTCTTGGCTATTTCCATATATATCGGTGTACTTGCCGGATATACGCTGAGCGTAAACTCGTCAGAACCAATGCTCTTTCCTTTTAAGATATCGGCCGCAGCGCATATGTTCTCAAATCCGCCGCCCGCGCAGCCCGCGATAATTCCCTGATCTACAAGGAATTTTCCATTATGCACCTTGTTTTTAAGCGTAAACGGAACTTTTCCGTCAAGCGAAACAGCCGCTCTCTTTTCCACGTCGTCAAGCACGTCCATAAGGTTAGCGTTTACCTCGTCGATAGTATACGCGTTGCTCGGGTGGAACGGCATAGCTATCATCGGCTCTACCTTATCGAGCTCGCAGATGATCATACCGTCATAATATGCTACAGGCGCCGGATCTAACTGCTTATACTCGCCCTTGCGTCCGTGTATCTCATAGAAATGCTCGATCTCTGAGTCGGTCCTCCATACGGAAGAGAGACATGTCGTCTCCGTAGTCATTACGTCTACTCCGATACGGAAGTCGGCGCTAAGGTTAGCAACTCCGGGTCCTACGAATTCCATTACTTTATTTTTAACATATCCGTTGTCAAATACGGCTTTGATTATGGCAAGTGCCACGTCCTGGGGGCCAACTCCCTTTTTCGGGGCTCCTGTCATGTAAACGCCAATGACCTGCGGCATAGCTATATCGTACGTCTTGTTCAAAAGCTGTTTAACGAGCTCCGGTCCTCCCTCTCCGACAGCCATCGTTCCAAGCGCGCCATAACGCGTATGCGAGTCGGAACCTAATATCATTCCTCCCGCCTGAGCGAGCATTTCACGCGCGAACTGGTGGATAACAGCCTGATGAGGCGGAACATAGACTCCGCCGTATTTCTTAGCGCATGTAAGTCCAAACATATGGTCGTCTTCATTTATAGTTCCGCCGACTGCGCAGAGCGAATTATGGCAGTTTGTAAGAACATACGGCATAGGGAATTTCTCAAGTCCCGAAGCCCTCGCCGTCTGGATTATCCCTACGAAAGTGATATCATGCGACGTAAGCTTATCAAACCTTATTTTAAGCTGATCCATGCTGTCAGCTGTATTATGATTCTTTAATATACCGTATGCTATAGTGCCTTTTTTAGCCTCAGCGCTGTTTACGTCTTTTCCTGTAATGCTTTTAAGCGCGGCACCAGCTTCGGCATTATCCTCGATTATTTCCATGCCGTTTACAAGATAAGCGCCGTTTTCAAGTAATCTTATCATCGTCTCTCTCCTGCTTTTCAAGTTTCTTCTATTATCTGGATCTCCATAAAATCAAAGTCGACATCTTCTATAAAGCTGTCCTGATAAAATCTGGTCTTACTCAGACGTTTAAACTCGTTTATATTTGCTTCGAGCCATATAGGGCTTCCGAGATCCCACATCTTGCATAGTTCATCAAGCGAATTGAATATTTTATGCGTCCGCGTATCGTCTTCTTCCCTGACTATAGTCTCGCTTTTTATTATTTTACTGTCTTTAATGAGTTTTCCCCATAATCTGAACATCTTTTAATTCAATCTCTTTCTCAGTTCTTCGCCCTGAGCCTCAAATCCCGGTTTGCCGAGCAGCGCGAACATGTTTTTCTTATACGCCTCAACGCCCGGCTGGTTGAACGGATTTACTCCGAGCATATATCCGCTCACTCCGCACGCATACTCAAAGAAGTAAATAAGACTTCCTATGGTATACGCTGAAAGCTCGGAAACAGTAATAAGGAAGTTCGGCACATCGCCGTCGGTATGGGCGAGCATAGTTCCTGTCATTGCGTTGAAGTTTATCTCGCTGAACGATTTTCCGCCGAGATAATTCAGTCCGTCCGGATCGCCCTCCCAGCCTTTTACAAACAATTCTCTGCGCGCTTTTTCGATCCATACGACGGTCTCGAACATTATCCTTGTTCCGTCCTGAATGAACTGACCGAGCGAATGAAGATCCGTTGTAAAGTCTACGGACGCGGGATAAATTCCTTTTTTATCCTTGCCTTCACTTTCTCCGTAAAGCTGCTTCCACCATTCAGCTATATAATGGAAATTAGGTTCATAGTTCGCGAGTATCTCAACGCTCCTTCCCTTTTCCAGAAGCACGTTGCGGTAAGCGGCGTATTTTAAAGCCTCGTTATCGTTGAACGGAGTGCTCATTATATGCTTTCTCTCATCGGCCGCGCCGCGCATAAGCTCATCTATATCTATTCCGGCTACAGCGATAGGAAGAAGTCCTACCGCAGACAGAACAGAGTATCTTCCGCCTATATCGTCCGGAACGACAAACTCTTTATATCCTTCTTTATCGGAAAGGTTCTTCAGAGCGCCCTTTTCTTTATCGGTAGTCGCATAAATACGCTTTCCTGCTTCAGCCTCGCCGTATTTGTCTACTAAAAGCTGTCTGAATATCCTGAAAGCAAGCGCCGGTTCCGTAGTAGTTCCCGACTTTGATATGATATTTACCGAGAAGTCCTTATCCTTGACAACATCGATGATATCAGCGATATATGAACTGCTTATATTATTGCCGGCAAAATATATCTCCGGCCTTTTTTCTTCTTTTTCGATCGCTTCCTTTGAATTATAAAAACAGTGGCTTAATGAATCTATAACGGCTCTCGCTCCAAGATACGAACCGCCTATTCCTATAACTACGAGCGCGTCTGAATCAGACCTTATCTTTGCAGCCGCCTCTTTTATGGCCTGAAACTCTTTCCTGTCATAATTTACCGGAAGATCTATCCAGCCTAAAAAGCCGTTGCCCTCTCCGCTCCTGCTGACAAGCACTTCGTTTGCCCTTAAAGCCCTTGCCTCAAGCTCGCTGATATTTACGTCTTTAAAATAATGTTCCGCTTTGCTGATATCAAAATCAATTACGTTTTTCATATGCGCTACCTCTTTTTTCAAAAATGCTGACTGACAGATTCGCTGCTTAGACAATTTATTCTGAGAATAAATATATCAAAACATAAGAAAAACTTCAACTTAACTTATGCCCCGGCGCGATTTTATTTTGCGTTTCTCCAGACTGCTTGAATTTTACAAAGGCACAAACTATAATGTTCAATAACAAAAATAAATATCCCAGCGAGGAAATAAATATTTATGAAACACATCGTACTTACAGGCGGCGGCACCGCCGGACACGTAACGCCGAATATAGCTCTTATACCATATCTTAAAAAAGACGGCTTTAATATATCATATATAGGTTCGTTTGACGGGATAGAAAAACAGCTGATAAGCGAAATGGGGATTTCATATTACGGTATCTCATCGGGAAAGCTGCGCCGTTATATGAGCTTAAAAAATGTATCCGATATTTTCAGAGTCTTAAAAGGAATGTCAGAAGCAAAAAGCATTCTTAAAAAACTGAGGCCTGATATCATTTTTTCAAAAGGCGGCTTTGTTTCCGTTCCCGTAGTACGCGCGGCGAAAAGCCTTGGTATCCCGGTCATAATACATGAATCCGACATGACTCCGGGTCTTGCAAACAAACTGAGCTTTCCAGCTGCTTCGGCCGTATGCTGCAATTTCCCGGAAACGGCGAAATATCTTCCAGAAGATAAAGCAGTTGTCACCGGAACGCCTATCAGAAACGAGCTTATGCACGGGGATCCGGAAGCGGCGCGCAGCTTTTGCGGTTTCGATTCTGAAAAGCCGGTACTTCTTGCAATAGGCGGAAGCTTGGGCTCGGCAGTCCTGAACGACGCAATACGCGGAAGCCTGCCTGTGCTGCTTGAACATTTCCAGATAATACATCTGTGCGGACAGGGAAAAATCGACTCCGCGCTTACCGGTACAAAAGGCTATGTACAGTACGAATACATAAAAAAAGAACTGTCAGACATGTTCGCTCTTGCGGAGGTTATAGTTTCACGCGCCGGCGCAAACTCTATCTCGGAAATATGCGCTCTCGCAAAGCCGAACCTGCTCATACCTCTTTCAGCAAAGGCAAGCAGGGGCGACCAGATATTAAACGCAAGATCGTTTGAAAAGCAGGGATTTTCGATGGTCATAGAAGAGGAAGAGCTGACTGCTGAAAAATTCCAGAACTCCGTGATGGAGCTGTACGAAAACAGACAGCAGTATATAGACGCGATGAAAGCCAGCCCGAACAAGGATTCGATATCTATCATAATGGGGCTGATAAATAAATACACAAAATGACATTCAAAGCTTAAAAGCGCAGCCGGCATAAACCGCTGCGCTTTATATTTACAATCAATCTTTTATAAACTTTTGTTTTT
>DVOP01000065.1 GCA_018713465.1 Candidatus Alectryocaccobium stercorigallinarum
ACCGGATTATCCAGCATATCTATGAGGACAATGTGCTGGGCAAGCTGTCTGACAGCCGGTACCTAAAATTATCCCGCCAATATGAGAAGGAGCAGGCAGAGATTGAGCAGCTTGCCGCTGTACTGGAACGGGAAATTGAAACACAGGCCGGGCAGGTTTCCAATGTAAACGAGTTTCTGAAGCTGGTGGACAAGTACCTGGATATTCCGGAACTCGACGCCGCCATCCTCAATGAGCTTGTGAGCAGGATCGTGGTACACAGTCCGGTAAGGGAGAACGGAAGGAAGCAGGTGCGAATCGACCTGTATTTCACCTATGTGGGGCAAATCCGCATTCCTTTGAAGATTGGAAGGGAGTCCTTAAACGAATCGGAACCGGCGTGACTTGACACGCCGGTTCCTACCAAAATTCTTTTTACTTCCTTATGGGACGTTGCCTAACGCTGCGGGCTCCTTTTGGATTATCTGATATTTCCAAATGAGATCTTGCTTTTTATAAAATCGCCTATCTTAATAATTCCCTTCGTTATGAGATCAACTAAAGCCGACAGCCATCTGAACAGCGGATCGCAGAGTATCGAGAAGATGACGAAAAGCATTATACATCTTGTCGACATGCCCGTGATCGAAAACAGATTGCTGAATACGGTCGCTCCGAATAAAAGTCCTCCTATACATACGCCGAAGATTATCCATTTGAATATATCCATAGGGCGGCTTATCTTGTAGAGGATCATAAAGCCTACGATACACAGAAGGAACGTGCAGGCTGTAGCTATATCGGTCGGGTTGATGTTGAATACCTGACCGAATACGACCAGCGCGCAGACTATAAGCGTATCGGTAAGGCCGCCTGGCAGAGCCTTTAGCAGGATATTCCGCATGAAGTGTCCGCGTATCAGCTCGGTCGTAGGTATCTGCGATAACAGGAACGCGGGGATACCTATAGTAAACATACTTATGAAAGTAAGCTGCGACGGGTCTATCGGGTAGCTTATTCCGAAAGCTATCGTAAATATAGCCGTCAGCATTGAATATATGTTTTTAACAAGGAAAAGAGAGCCTGAGCGTTCGAGGTTGTTTACGACCTGACGGCCCTCCATAACGACGTCGGGCATTCTCGAAAAGTCCGATTCGAGAAGGACAAGCTGTGAAGCCTGCGCCGCGGCGTCGCTTCCCGAAGCCATTGCAACGGAACAGTCCGCGTCTTTTAAAGCGAGAACGTCGTTTACGCCGTCGCCGGTCATCGCGACCGTGTTTCCGCTTTCCTTTAACGCGCGTACAAACATACGCTTCTGGTCGGGAGTTACGCGCCCGAATACCGCGTATTCGTTTACCGCGTGATAAATATCTTCATATGTGTGCAGAGTTCCCGCGTCTATATATTTGTCGGCGTTTTCAATACCGGCTTCGATCGCGATATTCGATACCGTTACCGGATTGTCGCCTGATATAACTTTGATCTTAACGCCCTGGTCGGCGAAGAATTTAAAGGTCTGCTTCGCGTTTTTCCTTATCGGGTTTGAAAGAGTGATAAGGCAGAGCGGAATGGTATCCGCGGCAAGCTGCTTTCCGGTAAGTTCTCCGTTGTAAATACAGAACACAAGCACGCGGTATCCGTTTGAAGAATATTTCTCTATTTCTTCTTTGTAATCGCCGAACGATCCGCGAAGTACAAATTCCGGAGCACCGAGCACATAAGCTGTGTCGCCGAAGCGCGCCGCCGAATATTTATAAGCTGACGAGAACGGAATGACCTTGCTCGTCCTTTGCTGCGGAGCCGATTTGAAGCGTTTCTTGAGAGCCTCCATCGTCACGTTGTCGTTTGACATCGCGAACGCAAAGTCACTGAGCAGGTTTTCAAGAGCGCCGTACTTTTCTATATCATACTCTTTTAAAGGCACGACCTCGTTTACCGACATCGTATTTTCCGTGATGGTTCCTGTTTTATCGACGCACAGCACGTTGACGCGCGCGAGCGTTTCTATACATTTCATATCATGCACAAGGACCTGCTTTGTAGCCAGCCTTATCGTGCTAAGCGCAAGCGTAACGCTTACGAGAAGATACATGCCCTCGGGGACCATTCCGATAACGGCGGCGACCATCGACTGGACGCTGTCGCGCAGCGGAGCGGAGGCCCACACGTATTGCTGTATAAACATGATTATGCCTATCGGAATGATAAGCACGCCTATCACTTTGATAAGCCTGTTTATTGAGCGTATCATTTCGGACTGCTCGCCGTCTTTTGCGGCCTTGGCCTCAAGCGTGAGCTTGTTGATATATGAATCTTCGCCGACTCTTTCAAGGCGTGCTTTGCAGGAACCCGAAACGATAAAGCTTCCCGACATAAGCGGGTCGCCCGGTTTTTTGATTATCTCGTCGGATTCACCGGTAAGCAGGGCTTCGTTTACGGAGACCTCTCCGACGACGACGATAGCGTCGGCGGTTATCTGGTTGCCGGCCTCAAAGATGACTATATCGTCGAGGACGAGGCTTTCAGCCCGGACGGGTCTGACTTTTCCGTCGCGGATAACCTTTGTCTTTGGAGCGTGGAGCACCGTAAGCTTTTCAAGAGTTGCCTTTGCGTTAAGCTCCTGAATGATACCGATGAGCGAGTTCGCGATAATGACAAGCATAAAGGTGATGTCTTTGTATGCTCCGACGATTATAAGGAGCACCGCGAAAACGACGAATATCATATTAAAATATGTTATTGTATTGCCTTTTATTATTTCTTTCGTCGATTTGAAAGAAACTTCACCCGAGCGGTTGTCCCAGCCGTTCATACGGTATTCCCGGACCTGGTCCGAGGTAAGTCCGCGGTCGGGGCTGGCCGTGTATCTGTCCATCGGGCGGCGTTCTATTATTTCAGTTGCAGAGGAGTGTTTGTTCCCCATAAAATACCTCTTATATTAATTTTGAAATCATTCATGATATATCATAACATAATATACAAAATATTCTTTAATTTTTCATTAAGAAAAATGTAAAATTTGACATAATACCAAAATTGTGAAAATGATAGCGCCAAAAACGCAGTCAAACGTCGGCCTGCTTTATTCCGGAGATATCCGGAGAGGCCATCATCGAATAATTTGTATAGTAAACTACAAAGCCCGGCTTGGACTTGTTCGGCTTCTTGACATTCCTGCGAAGCGTGTAGTCTATCTCGACTTTAGAAGCCTGACGGCCTTTGCTGAAATGCGCGGCAAGCCTTCCGGCCTCTTCGAAAGTGGAGTCCGGCGGGACCGGCGTGTCCGATTTTACGACGACATGCGAGCCCGGCGCGCCTTTTGAATGGAACCACCAGTCATATCCGTAGGGCGTGGAAAAGGTCAGCTCGTCGTTCTGGTAATTGTTCTTTCCGACAAAGATATCGTATCCGTCCGATGAAATAAAATGAAGAGGCTTTGCCTTTGACGAGCGTCCTTTTTTATCGGAAGCCTTCTTTTTTATATAACCGGATTCTTTCAGCTCGTCGCTTATCTGCGAAAGGTCGGCTTCGTCGGAGGCGGTGTCGAGAGCGGTCTGTATGCTTTCGAGATGTTCTATGTCTTTTGATGTTTCTTCGGCCTGTATCGAAACTGCCTCGAACGTGCGTTTGAGCTTGCTGTATTTGTCGAAATATTTTTTTGCGTTTTCAAGCGGACTCTTCTCAGGGTCGAGCGGTATCGTCACTTTTTCGCCGGTATAGTAATTTTCGGTCTCAAGCTTGTCGGCGCATTCTTCAAGCCCGTAGCCGTACGCCGTGAGAAGCTCTCCGTATACTCTGAATTTATCTCTTTTCTCCGTGTCTTTAAGCTGTTTTTGCTGAAGCTGAAGCTTCCTAACATTGCGTTCAAGAGCCGTGGAGACTATCTTCCTTAAGTCGGCGGATTTCTGTCTTATCCTTGATAAGGTTTCTTTTTGCGCGTAATAGGAATAGAGCAGGTCGAATACCGATCCGAAAGGCTGTTTTTCATATCCGCTGTACAGCTGCGCTTCGAAGACTGAAAAGTCCGCGGGACTTCCGTTTTCAAAATATATCGCCGGGGCGTATACGGAATTTCTGATATCGTCCATAAAGCGCGTGAATGTACGGAAGACATGAAGCCTTTCGTTTTCGGTGCAGTCGCCGGCGTGCTTTGCCGAATCTACGGACGCCCTTAAGCATATTTCTTCGCCGGCCATAGGAGAAAAGCCTGTGACCGACGTATAGATAGCCTTTGAAAGCTCACAGGAGGCTGAAAAGACTGTATTTATAAAATCATTCTCGCTTATCGTGAAAGGGTCGTATTTTTCAACGGTCTGCGGAATGAAATATTTCCTGCCGGGCAGCACCTCGCGTACCGAGCTTATATTCGCCGGAACTCTTTTTATCGAATCTATTATCGTGTCTTCGTCGTCGGCAAAGATTATATTGCTGTGCTTGCCCATGAGCTCTATTATGAGCTTTTTCCGTTTCATATCGCCCATTTCGTCGCGGTGTTCTATAAGAATGAAAAGGACGCGCTCAAGCGACGGCTGGACGATATCGATTATATGCCCGCTTCCGATATGTTTGCGCAGCAGCATGCAGAATGCCGGTGCGGACAGCGGATTAGGTTTGTTTTTGTCGGTGAAATATATAAGAGGAAGTGAAGCGTTTGCGGATATTACAAGCCTGTATACGCTTCCGGCGTTTTTTATCGTCAGCAGGAGCTCGTCTTTTTCAGGCTGGGCTATCTTTGTTATATAGCCGCCTGCAAGCCTGTCCGCCATTTCTTTTCTTATACATGATACCGTGATACCGTCAAGAGCCATTACACAGTAAATCCTTTCATATATTATATGTTTTAAGTCGCAAATTTTGAAAACATTGCTCAACTGAAAAAATATATTTTTTTTCAACCATGTATAATACCATCAGTATAAAGAAATTGCAAAAACGGCGTATAAATGATATCATAAAAAACTAATGGAGCCGCGTTGAGCGGCGACGCTGAAGCCGGACGGTTTCCGGCATATCATATATTTCAGGCAGGGAAAACAGATGATAAAGAGTATGACCGGATTCGGAAGATACGAGCTTTCCGAAAGCGGAAAAAAGATTGCAGTAGAGATAAAGTCGGTGAATCACCGTTATCTCGATATAAATATACGCATGCCGAAGAAATTCAACTGCATGGAGGCGGATATCCGCAATATATTAAAAAGGTACATAATACGCGGCAAGGTCGACGTCTCCATTTCATATGAAGATCTTCACAATTCGGCGCTCGCCCTTAAATATAACAGGGAGCTTGCGGAAGCTTACCTTATGTATTTTAAGGAGATGGAAAAGGATTTCGGGCTGAAGAGCGATACGTCGATATCATCATACGCGCTCGCGAGATTCCCGGAGGTGCTCACAATGGAAGAAACGGCTCAGGACGACGAGGCGCTTTGGGGACTTTTGGGCACAGCTGTTGAGGAGGCCGCTAAGAAATTCGACGAAACGAAAGTAACGGAGGGCGCTGCGTTAAGGGACGACCTAATCGGCAAGCTGGATTTTATGCTTGAAAATATAGACGCGGCCGAGGAAAGATATCCGGATATAATAAAAGAATATGAAGAAAAGCTGAGGGCGAAATTAGGCGAGCTGCTTGAGAGCACGCAGATAGATGAAAACCGTATCGCGGCCGAGCTCGTTATATTTTCCGACAAGCTGTGTACGGACGAGGAGATAGTCAGACTCAGGAACCATGTGACGACGATGAAGCAGGTGCTTTGCGACGGAGGAGAGGCAGGAAGAAGGCTCGATTTTATGGCGCAGGAGATGAACCGCGAGGCAAATACACTGCTTTCAAAGGCAAATGATTTCCGTACATCGCAGATAGGTATAGATTTAAAGACTACGATAGAGAAAATAAGAGAACAGATACAGAATATCGAGTAAATACGCCGAATTTGACAAAATGGCAAAAACTCTTTATTATCGATATATTCTTTATAAGGATAAAACAGGAGAGAAAGATGGTCGCTAACATAGGCTTTGGAAATCTTGTTAATACGGGCAGGGTCCTGGCCATAGTCAGACCTGACGCCGCGCCGGTCAAAAGAATGGTATCAAGGGCGAAAGCTGATAATACCGTTATAGACGCCACTCAGGGGCGAAAAACAAAATCCGTTATAATCATGGACGAGGGACACGTTATCCTGTCGGCGCTCCAGCCGGAGACGCTGAACAAAAGATTCGGCAGTATAAATCCAGAAAAAGATGAACTGGAGGAACAAGATGAATAAAGGTTTGCTGATCGTTGTTTCCGGTTTTTCAGGCGCCGGAAAAGGCACTCTGATGAAAATACTCACAAAAAGATATCCCGCCTATGCTCTGTCTATATCGGCGACTACGAGAAAGCCAAGGCCGGGCGAGACCGACGGCGTGGAGTATTTCTTTAAAACCGAAGAAGAGTTTAAAGAAATGATAGATAACGGCGAGCTTATCGAATACGAGGGTTATGTCGGCCACTATTACGGCACGCCGAAGAAATATGTAGAGGAAATGACGGCAAAGGGAAGAGACGTTATCTTAGAGATAGACGTACGAGGAGGCTTTAATATCAAAAAGCAGAATCCCGACGCCGTGCTTATATTCGTAAGCGCTCCGTCCATAAAGGAGATAGAGCGCAGGCTGCGCGAACGCGGCTCGGAGTCGTCCGACGATATAGACGAAAGGCTCCGCCAGATCGAAAGGGAGATGGAAGCTATCCCGCAGTACGACTATCTTCTTATTAATGATGATCTGGAAGAATGTATAAATAACATGAACGCGATAGTGGCGGCGGAAAGACAGAAGGTAAGCAATAACAGTCTTTTTATAGAAGAACTTAAGAAAGAGATCAGTGGAGGTTGATATGTTACACCCGTCTTATTATGAATTAATGGAAAAAATAAATGAGGAAAACGAGATCGAGGACGTTCCGGAAATAACAAGCAGATATTCCATAGTCCTTGCTACGAGCAAAAGAGCAAGACAGCTTACAGACGGAGCGGAGCCGAAAGTCCACATCAACAGTCCGAAGCTGCTTTCTGTCGCTGTTGAGGAGTTTTACGACGGAGTCGTTCATTTCGTGAACGAGGAAGAGCCGGCTGCGTCAGAAGCGCCGGCAGAAGCGGCAGCTGATAAAGTTTTGGAAGAGGTTTGATGAGAAAAGTTTTATTTGTATCGCTCGGCTGCGATAAGAATCTCGTCGATTCCGAATATATGCTTGGAAGCCTTGCGGACGGGCAGTATGAAATAACTCAGGACGAGTCGGAAGCCGAGGTCATAGTCATAAATACATGCTCTTTCATACATGACGCGAGAGATGAGAGCGTACAGAATATCCTTGAAATGACTCAGTATAAAGACGAAGGGAGCTGCAGGGCGCTTATAGTTGCCGGGTGTCTCGCGCAGTCATACGGGCAGGATATTTTAGACGAGCTTCCGCAGGTCGACGCAGTGATCGGAACGAACAGCTACGGCCATTTGCCAGAGGTCATAGACCGGGTATATAACGGCGAGCGCGTCGTCATAAAAGACGGGCTTAAAGGCTTTCCGGATATTTCAGGAAAGAGAGTTCTTACGACCGGCGGACATTATGAATATTTAAAGATAGCCGAGGGCTGCGACAAGCATTGCTCGTACTGCGCAATACCTCAGTTCAGGGGCGGCTACAGGAGCGTCCCGATGGAAACGCTCGTAAAAGAAGCGGAGTATCTCGCGGAAAACGGCGTTGTCGAGCTTATCTTAGTCGCTCAGGAGACCACGCTTTACGGAGTCGACCTGTACGGAGAAAAAATGCTGCATGTGCTCCTTAAAAAGCTGTGTGAAATAGACGGCATACACTGGATAAGGCTGCTTTACTGCTATCCGGAGGAGATATATCCGGAGCTTATTGACACTATGCGCGCTGAGAAAAAGATATGCGATTATATAGATATGCCGATACAGCACTGCAGCGACGATATCCTTAAGCGTATGAGAAGGCGGACGAAAAAAGACGAGCTCATAGGCATTGTGGATACGCTCAGGAACAGGATACCGGATATAGCGATAAGAACGACGCTTATTTCGGGATTTCCTGGTGAAACGGCGGAACAGCACGGCGAACTGATGGATTTTGTCAGGACGATGAGATTCGGCAGGCTCGGGGTCTTCGCTTATTCGCGTGAAGACGGAACGCCTGCGGCCGCAATGGACTCTCAGGTGGACGAGGAAGTAAAGGCTGAGAGAAGAGACGATATAATGACTCTGCAGCAGGAAATATCCGCCGGAAACAATGAAAAAATGCTCGGGAAAGAGTTGGAGGTCTTCGTTGAAGGCTATATCCCCGACGATAACGTCTATATCGGAAGGACATATGCGGACGCGCCCGGCATAGACGGATATATATTTTTTGAATCTGAAAGGCAGCTTGAATCGGGAGTTTTTGTAAACTGCCGCGTCACTGACTTTTCGGAATACGATCTATATGGAGAAATCATATGAATCTGCCAAACAAACTGACGATGTTCAGGATCTTTCTGATCCCGGTCTTTATAATATTTATGAAGCTTCCGATAGAAGCGGGAAATATAATCGCGCTCATTATATTCATCGCTGCGAGCCTTACGGACACTGCCGACGGATATATAGCGCGCAAGTATAACCTTGTTACCGATTTCGGGAAATTCATGGACCCGCTTGCGGACAAGCTTTTAGTATGCTCGGCAATGATACTGTTCGTTGAAACGGGACAGCTTGCTTCATGGATAGTGATAATAATAATCTCGAGGGAATTTATCATATCAGGTTTCAGGCTCATCGCCGTAGATAACGGCATAGTTATCGCTGCGAGCATGTGGGGCAAGGTAAAGACCGTTTGTCAGATGGTTATGATAATTACGCTTATATGGAATCTGCCGTTTTACTGGTTCTTTGTACTGCAGCAGATACTAATATACGCGTCTTTAATACTGACTGTAGTATCCCTTGTGGACTATCTGGTCAAAAATAAACAGGTATTATCAGGTAAAAAATGAGGTGTGAACATGAAAAAAATTAAAACTGTCATAGGCATTGCGCTTTGTGCGACAATGGCAGCGTCGTTTTCTGCGTGTTCTCTTCTGGATACAATAACAGAGCCGGAGGCGACATCTACATCAGAGGTTTCAGAGGAAAAAGAAGCTTCGCCGACAGACGGAAAAACGGTAGACGAAAGTATACCGGAACCGACGTTTGTAAATGACCTTGACTTCTCGACCGTAGCGTCCGAAGGAAGCGAGGTAATGCTGGACGGAACGGCGCAGTCATCGGACGGCGGCGAGATAACATATCAGTGGTATGTGAACAACGTCGATTCAAACGGCGGCGGCACGGCGATAGAAGGCGCTACAGAGGCGGTGTATACCGTAGATTCGTCGGAAACAGGGTTTAAGTATTATTACGTAGTGGCGTCAAACAGCCATGAGGACAGCTACAATATGGCCGTAAGCAGCGTATCCGAGGTTGAGATCATACCGAGCGGAGAATGGGCTACGGACGAGTTCGGCGGAACAAGATATATGTCGTCGGACGGCACGTATCCGGCAAACGTATGGGTACAGATAGGAAACGACGTATATTCGTTCGATTCCAACGGATACAGAGCGGAAGGCTGGAAATTCACCGGCGAATCATATATTTACTTCGACGAGAACGGAGTGTACCAGGCTGACGCGGTCATTCCGGAGGGGATATATGTAGATGAAGCTGGAAATGTAATAGTGCCGGATCCGGCGGCGGCACAGTAAAGGTGGTTTTATGAAAGAGTTTATCAGGGTAGCGCTTGACGCTATGGGCGGAGATTACGCTCCGGCCGCTCCGGTAGAGGGCGCCGTGCGCGCGGTAAAAGAGTTTTCAGACGTCAAAGTTATTCTTGTCGGAAAAGAAGATGTTATAAAAAACGAACTGAAGAAATATACTTATCCGAATGACAGGATAGAAATAAAAAACGCGACGGAAGTTATCGTTACCGGGGAGCCGCCTGTAAGATCTATTCAGGAGAAAAAAGATTCTTCTCTTGTAGTTGCGCTTAAAGCGGTAAAGGCAAAAGAAGCCGACGCGCTTGTTACTTCGGGAAACACGGGGTCGGTGCTCGTAGGAGGACAGACTATCGTAAGGCGCGAAAAGGGCGTAGAGCGTTCTCCTATAGCGACAGCGATACCTACTGAAAAAGGTGTGGCGCTGCTCGTAGACGCAGGAGCCAACGTAGACGCGCGTCCGGATCATCTTGTGCAGTTTGCAATAATGGGACAGGCGTATGCCGAAAAAGTCCTGAATATTGATAAACCGAAGGTAGGGCTTCTCAACATAGGCGCGGAGGAAGAAAAAGGAAACGCGCTCACAAAAGAAGTATACGGCCTGTTAAGCTCAAGAAGCGATATTAACTTTATAGGCAATGTGGAAGGAAACGAAGTTTCAAAGGGCAAGGCCGACGTTATCGTAGCAGACGGATTTGCCGGAAATCTCGTGCTCAAGATGTACGAGGGAGTGTCATCTACGCTTATGAAGACCGTGAAGGAAGTCTTTATGACGAACGCGGGAACGAAGATAGGGGCGCTTTTGATAAAAAAAGCTTTAAAGGAAAAGCTTAAGACGTTTGATGTCGACCAGTACGGCGGCGCGCCGCTGTTAGGGCTTACTTCGCTCGTGGTAAAGAGCCACGGGAATTCAAAAGCCGCGGCGTTTAAGACCGCTATAGGACAGTGCGTAAGCTTTATTAAAGCCGACTTGAACGCTATCATAAAAGAACGATTAAACGATATAGGATAAATTATAAAACAGAGCTGCCGCATATGCCGTCAGCTCAATTTTTGGTAAAAGAGAAATTATGGAAAACAACTGGCGGGAGCTTCAGGGAAAAATAGGATATCATTTTAAAGACGCCGCGCTTTTAAAGCAGGCTCTTACGCACAGCTCTTATGTGAATGAAAATGATATGTCAAAGGCAGAGTGCAACGAAAGACTTGAGTTTTTGGGCGACGCCGTTCTTGAACTTGTATCAAGCGAATACCTGTTCAACGTGTATAAGGACATCTCAGAAGGAGAGCTTACAAAGCTGCGCGCCAGTCTTGTATGCGAGCCGGCGCTGGCGTTTGACGCAAGGGCAGTCGGGATACAGGAATATATCCTGCTTGGAAAAGGCGAGGAGCAGACAGGAGGACGCGAAAGGGATTCCATCACGTCGGACGCGTGCGAGGCGCTTATCGGAGCGATATATACGGACGGGGGCTTAGAGGCGGCGAAGAAGTTCATACTTAAATTTGTGCTGAACGATATAGAAAACAAAAAGCTGTTCAGCGACAGCAAGACCGCTCTTCAGGAGATAACGCAGCAGAGATTCGAAGCCGCGCCTGAATATGAGATAACGGGCGAGAGCGGGCCGTCGCACTGTAAGACCTTTACCGCGCAGGTGTCTTTAAACGGAATCGTGCTCGGCACAGGGACTGGAAAAACAAAGAAAAAAGCAGAGCAGCAGGCTTCGTACAACGCGCTGCTCAATTTGAAAAACGGCAGGTAAGACATGTATCTGAAAAGTATAGAAATGAAAGGCTTTAAGTCTTTCGCAAGCAAAATGATACTGGAATTTCACGACGGCGTAACGGCTATAGTCGGACCAAACGGAAGCGGAAAGAGCAACGTAGCCGACGCGGTCAGATGGGTCCTCGGGGAACAGAGCGCAAAGCAGCTCCGCGGCGGCAATATGCAGGACGTTATTTTTGCCGGAACGCAGTCGAGGAAGCCGATAGGTTTTGCTTCGGTCGCGATAACGCTTGACAACAGCGACCGCAAGCTTAATATAGATTATCCCGAGGTCACCGTCACGAGACGTCTTTACCGTTCGGGCGAAAGCGAATATATGATAAACGGCAGCGCATGCCGTCTTAAGGATATACAGGAGCTGTTTTATGATACCGGTATAGGTAAAGAAGGCTATTCGCTTATCGGCCAGGGACAAATAGACAGGATACTAAGCGGCAAGCCGGAGGAACGCAGGGAGCTTTTTGATGAGGCTGCCGGTATCGTAAAGTTCAAAAGACGCAAGGCGGCTACACTTAAAAAGCTTGAAAAGGAAGAGGGGAATCTCGTCAGAGTCACCGATATACTTACAGAGCTTACAAAGCAGGTCGTTCCGCTTGAAAAACAGGCTGAAAAGGCGAAAATATATCTTCAAAAACGCGACGAGCTGAAAGAGCGCGACATAGCCGTATTTGTCATAAACGAGGAAAGGACAGACGGCATACTGAAAGAGCTTCGTGAAAAATACGAAGACGTCAAAACCGAGCTTTCCGAAGCGGACAGCGCTTATGATCTTGCGAAGCAGGAATGCGAAAGAGTCGATGAAAGCCTTGCGGGAATGGATTCGGGGATAAACGAGCTCCACCAGAAGATAGCCGACGCAAACGCCGGGGCGCAGCAGAGCGAAGCAAGGATAGGCATACTCGAAGAACAGATAAAAAGCGCCGCGGCGAATAAGGAATTGTTCGCCTCACAGCTTAAAGGCTACGAGGAGGAACGCAGCAGGCGTGGAGATGTTTTAGACGGGTATTTAAAAGAATCCGAAAAGCTCGAAGCCAATGTGAGGGAGTGCCGTAAAAAAGCCGACGACGCGGCAAACGCGTTAGAAAAGCTGAAAGCTGAGCTTCAGGAAAAAAGCGCGCAGAACGAGCGCGATAAAAACTCTCTTATTGAGCTTTTGAATTTAAGAAGCGGTATAAAGGAAAAAAGCCAGAGATATATCACACTTACCGAGCAGATAAACGTAAGGCAGTCGGAGCTTACGGCGAGAATGCTCAAACTGTCGGACGAAAAGAACAGGCTGCGCGAAAACGAAGAAAAGACGAGGGCCGCGTACGAGAAGATATGCGCGGATATAGAAAAAGCCGAGGGCGAATTCAAAAATACGGAAGACGCTCTTTTAGACATAAAGCGAAAGCTTACCGAGACGGACGCGTCGCTCGATGAATGCCTTACGGAGTATCACAGGCAGGAGTCGCTGCTGGAATCTTTGACGAATCTTGCTGAAAGATACGAGGGCTACGGCGGAAGCGTTAAAAAGGTAATGGAGCAGAAAAACGCGAATCCCGGAGTGCTCGGAGTCGTCGCAGAGATAATATCCACTAAAAAGAAATACGAGACGGCGATAGAAACGGCGCTTGGCGGAAGCCTGCAGAATATCGTAACGGATAACGAATCTACCGCCAAATATCTTATCGAATATCTTAAAAGAGGCAGATTCGGCAGGGCTACGTTCCTGCCGCTCACGGCGATAAGACCGTCCGAGAAAAAGGTTATGCTTGATGCCGAGGGCGTTATCGGAAACGCGAGCGATCTTGTAAGCTGCGACAGCAGGTTTAAAAACCTTGCCGATATGCTGCTGGGCAGGACGGTAGTCGTAGATACGATAGACCATGCGATCGCGGCAGGCAGAAAGTATAAACACCAGCACAGAATGGTCACGCTTGACGGCGAGCTTATAAGCCCGGGCGGAGCTATGACTGGCGGAAGCTATAAAAATAACGCCAACCTTCTGGGCAGAGGCCGTCAGATCGAAGAGCTCAAACTGAAAGTAAAAGAGAGCAAGAAAGAGCTCGACAGTAAGGAAGCGCTTATCGTACAGCTTAAGCAGGACAGGAACGTCATCAGAAACGAGCAGAGCGAGCTGAACGACAGGCTGCAGCGCCTTTATCTCGATAAAAATACGGCAGAGGTAAACCTCCAGGCGGCAGTAGAGCAGTCGGATTCTATCCTTTCTGACAGCAGCACGCTCGATAAAGAGAAAAACGAGCTTGCGAAGCAGAAAAGAGAAGTCGGCGGTTTTATGGATAACGTAAACGCGCAGATGGAGGAATCCGAGAAGCAGGAGTGCATAATAAACGAAAAGATAAAAGCCGGCCTTGATGAAATAGAAAAGCTCTCGGAAAAAGAACGCGAGATGGCTGCCGAGGCTGAAAAGACCAGGCTTGAGCTTTCCGGCGCCGTACAAAAAAAGGAATTTATAAGCCAGAATATAGCGAATGTAAGATCGGAAGCGGCGCGTATAGAAGATGATATAAAGAACACAAGGGCGCGTATCGAAAGCGAGTTTACAGGAGCCGGGCTTAAAGAAGAAGCGGTAAAGGGCCTTAAGGACGAAGCAGAAACGTTCAGGAAAGAGGCTCAAAAATGCAGCGAAGAGCTTGCCGCAAAACAGAGCGAAAAAGAGCAGCTCAATTCAAAATATAAAGCGCTTTTCGCACGCCGCGAAGAGCTGTCCGAAACACGCGGGCTTTTGGATAAAGAGGCGTTCAGGCTCGAATCCGCGATAGAGAAAAACGAAGCCGAGCGTGAAAAAAATATCAGCTACATTTGGGAGGAGTATGAGCTTATTCCGGCGCAGATAGTCAGAAACGAGCAGGAGAGCAGGAGCCGTACTCAGCTTTTAAAAGAAATATCCGCTATAAAGGCGGAAATACGCGAACTTGGCAATGTAAACGTAAACGCCATAGAAGAATACAAAGAAGTCCGTGAAAGATATGAATTCTTAAGCGCGCAGCACAGCGATATCGTCGCCGCGGCCGAAAACCTCAAAGGCATAATCGATGAGCTTGACAAGGGCATGAGAAAGCAGTTCGCCGAGGAATTTGCCCATATAAGGGAGGAATTCAACAGCGTGTTCAAAAAGCTGTTCGGAGGCGGAATGGGAACGCTGGAGCTCGTTGAAGACGAGGATATACTCGAGGCGGGAATAAGGATCATAGCCCAGCCGCCGGGAAAGAAGCTGCAAAACATGATGCAGCTTTCGGGAGGCGAAAAGACGCTTACAGCTATAGCGCTGCTGTTCTCGATACAGAACCTCAAGCCGTCGCCGTTCTGTATACTCGACGAGATAGAAGCGGCTCTTGACGACGCGAACGTAGACCGTTTCGCTAAATATCTGCACAGGCTTGCAAAGAATACGCAGTTTATAGTTATAACCCACAGACGCGGTACGATGACTTCCGCGGACAGGCTTTACGGAATAACCATGCAGGAAAAGGGTATTTCGACGATGGTTTCCGTAGACCTTATAGAAAGCGGGCTCAGCTAAAGGAGGACATAATGGCTGAAGGATTTTTTAAGAGACTCGTCAACGGACTTGCCAAAACAAGGGCAAGCTTTTCGTCAGGACTTAATTCGGTATTTAAAGGATTTTCGCATATAGACGAGGATTTTTACGAGGAGCTGGAGGAGACGCTCATTATGAGCGATATGGGCGTTTCGACGACTGAAAACATACTTGACAGCTTAAGGGAAGAAGTAAAAGAGAAAAGGATAAAGGAACCGGAGGAGTGCCGTCAGCTGCTTATCGACAATATCAAGGCGCAGATGAAAATACCGGAGAACGCTTATGATTACGAGAAAGGTAAATCGGTAATCCTTGTCGTTGGCGTAAACGGAGTAGGAAAGACGACCTCCATAGGAAAGCTGGCTCACAATTATAAGACTGAGGGCAAAAAGGTAATGATCGCGGCGGCAGATACGTTCCGCGCCGCGGCCAAGGAGCAGCTTACGACATGGGCTGAGCGCGCCGGGGTAGACCTGGTTGGCGGACACGAGGGAGCTGATCCGGGATCTGTGGTTTACGACGCGGTCACTGCCGCGCGTTCCAGAAACGCCGACGTGCTTCTTTGCGATACGGCGGGGCGTCTGCACAACAAGAAAAATCTTATGGAGGAGCTTAAAAAACTCTACCGCATAATAGAAAGAGAAGACCCCGAAGCGGCTATAGAGACGTTCATCGTTGTAGACGGAACGACCGGGCAAAACGCGCTTATACAGGCTAAGGAGTTCTCGCAGGCGGCGCCTGTCACCGGAATAGTCCTTACAAAGCTCGACGGAACGGCAAAGGGCGGTATCGCCGTAGCTATCCAGTCGGAGCTCAATATACCGGTGAAGTTCATCGGAGTCGGAGAGGGTATAGAAGACCTTCAGAAATTCGATCCGGACAGCTTCGTAGAGGCTCTGTTTGAGGAATGACCGGGGAAAGGCTTGAGCTATGTTTGTGCTTGATTTTCATAAAAGCATATGATAATATAGTAAAGCATTTGCAGGAGTGGCGGAATTGGCAGACGCGCAGGCTTCAGGTGCCTGTGGCAGCAATGTCGTGTGGGTTCAAGTCCCATCTCCTGCATTTTTTCATATAATGAAATACGGGAAATTGCGAGCGTATGGAAAAATCCAGGCAGATTTATATAAAAACTCCGTTTACTGGGGAATTCATCATATGAAAAAAAAGTGAAAATGATTTGTTTTCCTATTTATAGTATCTGCAGGAGAATTAAAAAATGCTGCTGAATATAATAAAAGTATTTATATTAGGTATAGTAGAGGGCATAACCGAGTGGCTGCCCATAAGCAGTACGGGACATCTGATACTTGTCGGCGACCTTTTGTCGCCGAACTTTTCCGCGGATTTTACGGGACTGTTCAATGTCGTTATACAGCTTGGAGCGATAATCGCGGTAATAGTTATTTTCTTTAACAGACTGTGGCCGTTCCATACGAAAAAGCACTCCGTCGTAAACCAGTTCTTAAATCCCGTCAGCACGGGCGCTGCGGGCAAGCTCCAAAAGTTCGCGAACAACTATCTGTATATGGATAAGATAGTGCTTTGGATAAAGATAGCGGTTTCTTCGATACCGGCTCTTATCGCGGGACTGTTGTTTGAAAACTGGCTCGAGGAGCATATGCACAAGCCGGTGCCGGTAGCGGTAATGCTCATAATTTACGGCGTTATCTTTATAGTGATAGAGAACTTCAATAAGCACAGGCGGCCGCGGATCAAAAAGACAAGCCAGATAATGCTGCGCGACGCGCTGCTCATAGGCTGTTTCCAGGCGCTTGCGCTGCTTCCGGGTACTTCAAGGTCCGGAGCTACGATAGTCGGAGCGTTGATACTCGGGCTGTCGAGAGTATGCGCGGCAGAGTACTCCTTCTTCCTTGCCGTTCCGGCTATGCTCGGGGCGTCGGCGATAAAGCTGTTCGATTTCGGTTTCGCTTTCAGTGCGGAAGAGATAATATGCCTCGTTATTGGAATGGCGGTTTCGTTCGTGGTTTCGATGTTCGTTATAAAGGCGCTTATGAGCTTTGTCGCTAAGCACGACTTTAAAGTATTCGGATATTACCGTATCGTTCTCGGCGTTGCCGTTATAGCCGCGGCGGGATTCGGATTGATAGGATAAATTTCAACAGGAGAACAGTGTTTTGAACCCTTATATAATTACGTTTCTGGTATCTATGGTCCCTATAGTGGAGCTTAGAGGGGCTATACCGGTTGGAGTTGTTTACGGACTTGACCCTATACAGGCTTGTATAATAGCTATGATAGGAAATATGGTCCCGGTGCCGATAATATATCTTTTCGCGAGAAAAGTTCTTGTATGGGGAAGCACGAAGAAACACATAGGCGGATTCTTCAGGTTTTTCCTTGAAAAGGGAGAAAAAGGCGGCAAAAAGCTGATGGAGAAGGCCGGCAACGGCTCGTTCTGGGCTCTCGCTATATTCGTAGGTATCCCGCTTCCGGGAACGGGCGCGTGGACAGGGACCCTTGCGGCAAGTATTCTGGATATGGGATTTAAGAAAAGCGTTATCGCTTGTATGATAGGCGTTCTTATCGCGGGAGTCATAATCTGTTCGCTTACGGCGCTCGGACTTGCGGCGTGGCTTGGACTTGGAATTTGACAAGAGTGCGAAATATTTTTGAACAGGATGTTTTGTAAATAGAAGATACGGATTCGTTTGGGAGGATTCATATGAAATGCCCGTTTTGCGGTAAAGACGATACGAGAGTGGTCGATTCAAGGCCGGTTGAGGAAAGCAACGCTATAAGGCGCCGCCGCATGTGCGACGGCTGCGGAAGACGATTTACTACGTATGAGAAGATCGAGACTATACCGCTCATTATCATAAAAAAAGACCAGAACAGAGAGCAGTACGACCGTTCCAAGATAACGGCCGGCGTTTTAAGGGCGTGCCATAAGCGTCCGGTTTCCGTGGACGATATAAACGCTCTTGTGGATAAGGTAGAGGCCGAGGTCTATGAACGCGAGGAAAAAGAGCTTCCGAGCAGCGTTATCGGAGAAATGGTGATGAATCATCTCAAAGACCTCGATCCGGTAGCGTATGTAAGGTTCGCGTCGGTATACAGGGAATTTAAAGACGTAAATACCTTTATGAACGAATTAAAGGAATTTTTGGAATAACATAAGCAAAGAAGGCGATTTTTAATGACAACTTTTGATAAATCTTCAAAACTGGATAATGTCTTATATGACGTGAGAGGACCGGTCGTAGAAGAAGCGGCGAGACTTGAGGAAGAGGGCAAGAAGATATTAAAGCTCAATATAGGAAACCCCGCTCCCTTCGGGTTCTCGGCTCCTGACGAGGTCATAGAGGATATGATGACCAATGTCCGTGATTCCCAGGGATATTCAGACTCAAAGGGAATGTTCTCGGCACGAAAGGCTATTATGCAGTACAGCCAGCTCAAAGGCATAATGGGCGTTAAGGTGAAGGATATCTATACCGGAAACGGCGTCAGCGAGCTTATAAATTTATGCATGCAGGCGCTTTTGAACAACGGCGACGAGGTGCTTATCCCCGCGCCCGATTATCCGCTGTGGACGGCGTGTGTTACGCTTGCGGGAGGAAAAGCGGTCCATTATATATGCGACGAGCAATCCGACTGGTATCCGGATATCGAGGATATGCGCAGCAAGATAACGGATAAGACAAAAGCTATAGTCATAATAAATCCGAATAACCCCACAGGTACTTTGTATCCGAGGGAGATACTCGAGCAGATAGCGAAGCTTGCCGCTGAATTCGGGCTTATAATCTTTTCGGACGAGATCTATGACAGGCTCGTAATGGACGGCGCGGAGCATATATCTATAGCTTCCATAGCTTCGCCGGACGTATTCTGCGTTACGTTCTCAGGACTTTCAAAATCGCATATGGTTGCCGGCTTCAGGATCGGCTGGATGATATTGAGCGGAAACAAGAAAAAAGCGAGAGGGTATATCGAAGGCATAAATATGCTTTCAAATATGCGCCTTTGCTCGAACGTTCCCGCGCAGTCTATCGTACAGACGGCGCTCGGCGGCTGGCAGACATGCCAGAAGCACATTAAAAAGGGCGGCAGGATATATGAACAGCGCGAATATGTATACAACCGCCTTTCAAATATGGAGGGTATCACGGTAACGAAGCCGAAAGCGGCGTTCTATATCTTCCCGAAGCTTGACGTGAAGAAATTCAATATAACGAGCGACGAGCAGTTCGCGCTCGATTTCCTGCATGAAAAACAGGTACTTATAGTTCAGGGAACAGGATTCAACTGGTTTGAGCCCGATCACTTCAGGATAGTTTATCTGCCTAACATGGGCGTGCTTGAGGAGTGTATGGATAAGCTCGAGGATTTTCTTTCTTACTATAAACAGAGATAAGACAAAAAGCGTTGATAGCGTATTTAACGGTATCAGCGCTTGAATTTTATCCGGAAACATTTTGACGGCAGTATGTCCTGCATAAACCTGACAGGAGTTTTAGACGTGGAAAAGGTAAAGGTAAAGATAAAAAGAAATACGGTACAGGAGACCGTTATGCCTCAGCTTTACGCAAAATGCTGCGCTATGAAAAAATGGCCTGGGTTGTTTTTTGACAACGACTGCCGCAGGATAAAAAGCATGATAGACTATGACTTTTCAAGACTGGCTTTGGGCTTCAGCCCTTTTGCGGTCGAAATGGGAGCTCTTTCGGCGGCGTGCAGGCAGTTTGCTTTTGCAGAGGAGATAAGAGGATATCTGAAAGGACGCCCAAGGGCGAAAGTCATAAGCTTAGGCTGCGGCCTCGATACCGTCGGACGTCAGGCGGACAATGGAATATGCGGCTTTATAAATATAGATTTTCCCGACGTTATAGAGTTAAGGGAAAAGGTCATAAACAGGAATGAGCGCGAGCGCGATATATCTGCCGACGTAAGGGCGGGGAGCTGGTTTGACGATATCGCATACGACAAAAACGAAGGCGCTGTTTTTATCGCGTCGGGAATGTTCCTGTACTGGGACAGAAGCGATGTAAAGAGATTCCTGCGCGATATGTCCGAACGGTTTGAGGGAGCGAGACTTGTCTTTGACGCCCAGAATAAAAAAGGCGCGGTGTCGGCGCAAAGGGCGCTGCTCAAAGCCGGGATACATGCGAAAGTGAAATTCTATCTCGACAGCCCTGAAAAAGAGCTTAAGGAATGGGATATGAGATATAAAAAGATCTCGTGCAAAAAGATGGTCTCTGATTACAGGAAACTGGATAAGAGATTTTCCTTTGCAGCGAGATCCATAGTCTGGATATCCGAAAAAAACAATATGGCCCAGATGAATGTTATCGACTTTTAATGTTTACCGGATTTACTGCTTTCCGTCAGGCAGCGAAGCTATTAATTTTTTTATATAGGCTTCGAGCACTTCCGTTGTATCGTCTATTCCGGGGAAGCTGTTTATACATATGTCGTAGTGACGCGAGTCTCCCCATTTAAAATCCGAATATCTGTTGTGATACCATTTACGGTTCATATCGTGGCGCTTCATCTTATCGAGCGCCTGTTTTTCGTCAAGGTTATATTTTTTCATTACACGCTCGACCTTGTGCTCTGTGCAGCCGGTGACGAATATGCGGACGAGCCCTTTCCTGCCGGACAGCACTGAATCGGCGCAGCGTCCGACGACCACGAAGGATTCGCCGGAATCGGCTTTTTCCTTTATAAAGTTAAACTGCATTTCCGCAAGGATCTCTTCCATTGAGTTGCTGTGCTTCCCGATACGTCTTGTAAAGAGGAAATTCCTCGGCTTTTCTTCGTACGGCCTAAGTACCTCAGGGTCGACGTTAAGTTTCGCGGAGATCTCATCGAGCATAGCCCTGTCGTATAATTTCACTCCGAGACGTTTGGAAAGATTTTCAGCGATCTCATGTCCGCCGCTTCCGAATTCACGGCTTATTGTTATTATAAACTGACCGTTCATTTATTCTGACCTCCTAACAGTAGCGTACGAAAATTATAAGCATTGATATCAGTACGACTATGACAGTCGCGGGAGCGTTGACCTTGCAGTATTTGCCCCAGCC
Organism: Candidatus Alectryocaccobium stercorigallinarum; assembly: GCA_018713465.1. Classification (GTDB taxonomy): domain Bacteria; phylum Bacillota; class Clostridia; order Lachnospirales; family Lachnospiraceae; genus Alectryocaccobium; species Alectryocaccobium stercorigallinarum. Next base: position 21,148 of record DVOP01000065.1, read on the forward strand.
GATAGGGTGTCCGTTCTTGGCTGCGACGGAAGTACCGACTACGTTTGCCGAAGCGCCTATCGGCGTTGCGCTTCCGCCGATATCGGTTCCCATCGAAAGAGCCCATGCAAGAGTATCAAGCGGTACGGCGTTTGCTGACGCAAGGCTGCTTATGACCGGTATCATTGTAGCGGCAAACGGGATATTGTCTATGAAAGCGCTTGCTACTGCCGATACCCACAGGATTATAGCGACCATAATGATAACGTTTCCGTGGCTGACGCTTCCGATAAGCGAAGCTATCATTTCAAGTATGCCCGTCTGTGAAAGTCCGTCTACAACGACGAACAGACCTATGAAAAACAGCAGGGTCTTATAATCTATTGACTTAATTATACTTATACTGCTTTTTGGCTTTACAATCAAGGTCAATATAGCGGCAATAGCGCCTATCGTCGCTACGGAAAGGCCTGTCTGCGAATGCGTTACGAGCAGGACTACAGCTAAGGCGAATATCGCGGTGCATATTGCAAAATCTTTTTTGTTAGATATCGCGCTTTCAGGCGTCGGCAGCGTTTTGGCGTCGACGGTTACGGCCTGCGCTTTGAGCTGTTTCCTGAACACAAAGTAATAGTAGATGATTATTGCTATGAGCGATATTCCTACAATAAGACCGGTATTCAATATGAAATCGGTAAACGTATAACCGAGAGCAGTACCGATTATTATATTCGGCGGGTCGCCGCACATCGTTGCGGAGCCTCCGAGGTTCGCGCAGAATATCTCAGCGAGTATGAGCGGTACGGGGTCGGTCTTCATTATCTTTGAAAGCTCGATGGTCGCCGCAGCGAGGAACAGTATGACCGTTATGCTGTCGATGAACATCGCGAGCACCGACGACATTATCATAAAAACGATGAAAAGCGGGAGCGGCTTGAATTTAACGGCGTTTGCGAGCTTTATGCAGAGCCATTTAAAGAAGCCGACGCGTCCCATGCCCTCGACGATTATCATCATTCCGGCGATGAAGATTATGGTTTCCCAGTTTATTCCGGCAGAGGCGCTTTCGGACGCGTTTGTGCCCGGGAACCAGAACGACGCCGTGAATATCGATTTGAAATTAAGGGTGTCGATTATGGCGGACGAACTGTGCATTGTCAGCGCGAAAACGAGTATTATCGTCAGCGCGGCGCATGAAAGAGCGACGATATGCCGTTCTATCTTGTCCATGATTATGAGTACGAACATGACAATAAAAATAATAAGTGCGAGTGTTTGTGCGATAGTCATAGGTCACCTCCGTTTTATATTTAGACACGGGAAAATGAATTTTTATCCCAACACCACAATATAGCACTTTTTTATTATTTGTAAATTTAAAATATGTAAAAAAGCAATAAAACAATATAAAAATTTTTGTATAAAATTACAATTCAA
>DVOP01000066.1 GCA_018713465.1 Candidatus Alectryocaccobium stercorigallinarum
GTACGACATTCAAATGTGGAAATAATATCTTAAGCGGAACACCCGGAAATCCTGCGCCGGTCCCTATATCTATAAGTGTATCGTGCTTTTTAAAGTCTATAAATGCAACGGGCGCGATACTGTCCAGAAAATGCTTTTCACCAACCTCATCAAATTCGGTTATAGCCGTCAGATTGACCGACTTATTGGTTTCAACAAGCAATTCAAAATACCTATAGAACTGTTGTTCCTGTTTTTCCGATAATGTTATGCCTTGTTTTTCAAGATATTCTTCAAGAGCCTTAAAATTTTTCACTTGTTATCACCTTAAATATTATCCCTTGTCAACCAGCTTTTCCGGTTTTCGCATGTGCGCTTATATATACCGCCAATACCGACACATCGGCGGGAGATACTCCCTGTATCCTCGACGCCTGCCCGAGATTTGCCGGCCTGAACGCCTTAAGCTTCTGCACGGCCTCAATTCTCAGACTTTTTACATCATCATAATCGATATCTGCCGGTATACGTCTGTTTTCCATCTTCTTAAACTGTTCGACCTGTTTTTGCTGTCTTTTTATATATCCGTCGTATTTCAATCTTATGTTAACCTGTTCGCATACGTCGTATGACAGCTCAGGCCTGTTTTTATCTATTTCTCCGACCTTATCATAGGAAAGCTCCGGCCTGCGTACAAGATCGGCAAGCGACGCCCCGGCTGTAAGAGGGGTAGAAGAGCAGCTTTCCAGAAATTTTGTCACATATTCTTTTGTTCCGACATATGTATTTTCGAGCCTGTCGCATTCTTCTTCTATAAGCCGCTCTTTTTCTATGGTTTTCGCGTAATCCTCGTCGCTGACAAGTCCGACTCTGTGCCCATATTTCTTTAGGCGCAGATCGGCGTTGTCCTGTCTTAAAAGCAGCCTGTACTCTGCGCGGCTCGTCATCATTCTGTAGGGTTCCCTTGTTTCTTTTGTAAGAAGGTCGTCTATAAGAACACCGATATACGCCTCGGATCTGTCTAAAACAAGCGGTTCCTCGCCTTTTATAAGCATTGCAGCGTTGATCCCTGCGATTATTCCCTGCGCAGCCGCTTCTTCATAACCCGAGCTGCCGTTTGACTGTCCTGCCGAAAATAATCCAGATATCTTCTTAAATTCCAAAGAAGCTTTAAGCTGCATGGGATTTATGCAGTCATACTCGATAGCATAAGCGTTTCTGACAATTTTTACATTCTCAAGACCCGGAACGGTTTTGTACATGGCATACTGTACGTCTTCAGGAAGCGAACTCGACATTCCTGATAAATACATTTCGTTTGTATAAAGTCCCTCAGGTTCAACGAAAACCTGATGACGGTCTTTATCTGGGAATTTTACGACCTTATCCTCGATAGAAGGACAATACCTCGGACCTGTTCCATGGATTACACCCGAAAAAAGAGGAGAGCGGTCGATGTTTTCTCTTATTATCTTATGCGTTTCTTCGTTTGTATAAGTAAGCCAGCATGAAACCTGCTCTTTTTGTACGCTTTCCCTGTCCGTAGAAAACGAAAACGGAACAATGCTTTCATCGCCGTGCTGTTCTTCCATCTTTGAAAAGTCGATAGAACGTTTATCAACACGTGCCGGCGTGCCCGTTTTAAACCTCAGTACCTGTATTCCGTTGGCGATAAGAGAATCCGTAAGATGTGTCGCCGCCATAAGTCCGTTAGGTCCGGTTTCCTGTTTGACCTCTCCGAATATGCAGCACGCATTAAGATAAACTCCCGTACACAATATAACTGCTTTTGCGAAATATGAAGCTCCGGAAATAGTTTTTATTCCCTTGCATACGCCGTTTTCGACTATAAGCTCCGCAACTTCCGCCTGTCTTATAGTAAGGTTTTCTGTATTCTCAAGCACGCGGCGCATTTCCCTGCTGTATTCGCTCTTATCCGCCTGCGCACGAAGAGAGTGCACGGCCGGACCCTTAGATTCGTTTATCATTTTTGACTGGATAAACGTTTTATCTATATTTTTTCCCATTTCTCCGCCGAGCGCGTCTACCTCTCTTACAAGATGTCCCTTACTCGTTCCGCCTATATTCGGATTGCACGGCATAAACGCGATACTGTCTACACTTACCGTAAATATGATAGTCGACATGCCAAGGCGCGCGGCCGCAAGAGCTGCTTCGCAGCCCGCGTGACCCGCACCTATAACAACTACGTCGTATGTTTCTTCAATATTTCGCATTGTTTTCTTCTTTCATATTTAAATTTACGAATTTATTCTAATATTATGATTTTATGCAAGCATAGTTGTTTCCCTTTGCTTTTACACGATACTACGCATTTCTACGTGCTTCGTACTCCCGAAATGCTGCGAACATTCGGATTCGCGCTAACGCTCTGCGGTCTACGCTCCGCTTCGGTCGGCGCTAACCGAACGTCCACTGGACGTTCAGCGCCCTCATGTTCGTTCGGTCTCCAAAGTCATTTGTTTGAGTCTGTGCCAGCACACTCAGACAAATGACTTTGTATCCCTAGTATCGTGTCACTTCCCCATACAGAATTTACTGAATATCTCGTCTACCAGATCTTCGGAGAGGTTTCCGCCGATTATCGCGTCGAGATCGTTTATCGCGCCGGAAAGATCTATAGAGTAGAAGTCTTCCGGCAAACCTGAATCTATGCTGTTTTCAACAAGCTTCAGACTTTCAATTGCAGAATCTATAAGCGCTTTATGCCTTGTATTGGTAATGAAGACTTCCTCGTTAAAAGATATCTCACCGTTAAAAAACATTTCTTCGATAAGCGCCTGTATTTCGTTTTCTCCAGTCCCTTCTTTAGCCGATATTTCTATTACCGGAAAATTCGTAAGCTTCTGGACGTCGCTTTTCGTGATCTTCATTCCGAGATCTGTTTTATTAAGCAGAAGTATTCCTTTTTTGCCCGATACTTTTTTCAATATTTCAACATCTTTATCTTCAATATCCTGTGAACTGTCCGCAACATATAAGATCAGATCCGCTTCCTCCGCTTTTTCCCACGCCAGCCTTATTCCAATCTGTTCGACCTTATCGGCTGCGTCGTGTATTCCCGCGGTATCCAATATCCTAAGCGCAACCTTGCCGAGACTTACGGTTTCCTCAAGTACATCGCGCGTCGTTCCCGGAATGTCAGTAACGATAGCCCTTTCTTTTCCGGTAAGCATATTTAAAAGAGAAGATTTGCCCACATTCGGACGGCCTAATATGACCGTTTTTATTCCTTCTTCTATATATTTACCCTTTTCGGCGGTTTTGC
>DVOP01000067.1 GCA_018713465.1 Candidatus Alectryocaccobium stercorigallinarum
TATTTAACTATAGCGCTTACCAAGGGACGGCTTGCGAAAAAAACGATGGAGCTGCTCGGCCATCTCGGGATAAGATGCAGCGAGATAGACGATAAAGACAGCAGACGTCTGATATTTACGGACGAAAAAAACAAGATAAAGGTGTTTATGGCTAAGGGCCCGGACGTTCCGACGTTTGTGGAATACGGGGCTGCGGATATAGGAGTCGTCGGAAAAGACACTATAATAGAAGAAGAACGAAACGTATATGAAGTGCTTGACCTCGGATTCGGAAAATGCAGGATGTGCGTGTGCGGAGCCGAAAGTGCGAAGCAGTATCTGAATTCAAACCAGCTTATAAGGGTAGCGACGAAATATCCGAAGATAGCTAAGGACTATTTTTATAATAAAAAGAACCAGACGGTAGAGATAATCAAAATGAACGGCTCGATAGAGCTTGCGCCTATAGTGGGATTGAGCGAAGTGATAGTCGATATCGTCGAGACCGGAAGCACCCTGCGCGAAAACGGTCTGCAGATATTGGAAGAGATACTTCCGCTTTCTGCGCGCATGATAGTCAATCCGGTAAGCATGAAGATGGAATACGAGCGGATAAGCCGTATGATAACGGACGTAAAAGCCGTTCTCGGGAGGAAACAGTGAAAGTTCTGGAATTAAATAAAGAAACGGAAAAAATACTTCTTGCCGAACTGAAAAAACGGGATCCCGGCAGTATGACAAAATATGAAGACGCCGTCAATGATATAATCGAAAACGTAAGGACAAACGGCGATAAGGCGTTATTCGAGTATACTAAAAAGTTTGACGGCTTCGATCTGAACGCCGGAAATATCCTTGTAAGTGAAGAGGAGATCGAAGAGGCGTATAAAGATACCGACAAAAAGCTTATAGAGGTTATCCGCAAAGCGCTTGTAAACATTAGGGCGTTTCATGAAAAACAAAAGCAGAACAGCTGGTTTACGAGCAGCGAAAACGGAACGTTTTTAGGACAGAAGATAATGCCGCTCGAAAGAGCGGGCGTTTATGTACCCGGGGGAAAGGCGGTCTATCCGTCGTCAGTACTTATGAACGTTGCGCCGGCAAAGGCTGCGGGCGTAAAAGAAATAATAATGACGACTCCGGCTGGTAAAGACGGGAAAGTAAATCCGGCGGTGCTTGCCGCGGCAAAGGAAGCCGGAGTGGATAAGGTATACAAGGTCGGGGGCGCTCAGGCGATAGCCGCGCTTGCGTACGGGACCGAGAGCATTCCAAAAGTGGATAAGATAGTAGGCCCCGGAAATATATATGTAGCTCTTGCAAAAAAGGCCGTATTCGGGAACGTAAGCATAGACTCGATAGCCGGACCGAGCGAGATACTTGTGCTCGCGGACGAGAGCGCAAACCCGAAATATGTGGCGGCGGATCTGCTTTCGCAGGCCGAGCATGACGAAATGGCGTCGGCAATACTTATAACAACAAGCAAAGAGCTGGCGGATAGAGTCCTGGAAGAAATAGAAGGATTTATAGAGAAGCTTCCGAGGACAGATATAATCAAGGCGTCGCTTGAAAACGTCGGTCATATCCTGATAGCCGAAAGCATGGACGAAGCCATAGAAGCGGTAAACAACGTGGCTTCCGAGCACCTTGAGATACTTACGAAAAATCCGCTTGAGACGATGACGAAGATAAAAAATGCCGGAGCCATATTCATGGGAGAATATTCGAGCGAGCCGCTCGGAGATTATTTTGCGGGACCGAACCATATTCTTCCTACAAACGGAACGGCTAAATTCTTCTCGCCGCTTTCGGTCGACGATTTTGTGAAGAAATCAAGCGTTATATATTATTCAAAGGAAGCCTTGAATGAAGTGCATGAAGACATAGAGGCGTTCGCGAGAGCGGAGGGTTTGTACGCGCACGAAAATTCAATCAAGGTAAGGTTCGGGGAGGACTAAGATGAGGACTTCTGAAATAACGAGAACTACAAAAGAGACGGATATACAGGTTACTCTTGATTTAGACGGGTCTGGGAGCAGTATAGATACTGGAGTCGGATTTTTCGACCACATGCTCACCGGTATGGCGAAGCACGGATTTATGGAGCTTTCCGTAAAGGTAAGCGGAGATCTTGAAGTTGATGATCACCATACCGTAGAAGATACAGGGATCGTTATAGGACAGGCCATTGCTAAGGCGCTCGGGGACAAGTCGGGTATAAAACGTTTCGGGAGCTGCATTTTGCCTATGGACGAAACGCTTGTGCTTGTGGCTGTCGATCTTTCGGGCAGACCGTATTTCGTGTCTGACGCGGAATTTCCTACCGAGATGATAGGCGATATGCACAGCGAGATGGTGAACGAGTTTTTCTACGCCGTTTCTTATTCTGCGGCAATTAACCTGCACATAAAGGTCCTTCGCGGAAGCAACAGCCACCACATCGCGGAAGCCATATTCAAGGCCTTCGGAAGAGCGCTTGATGAAGCCGTGAGCATTGATGAAAGAATAAACGGCGTGCTTTCTACAAAAGGCGCGCTTTAAAGAGGTGTTATGAAAAATATAATTGCAGAAAAGAAGATAGCGTGGGAGGAGCTTAAAAAACTCTCCGACGGTCTTGTGCCGTGCATAGTCCAGGACTTTGAGAACGGCGACGTATTGATGATGGCGTATATGAATAAAGAAGCGTATGAAGCTACTTTGAGTACAAAGAAAATGACATATTACAGCCGCAGCAGGAACGAGCTGTGGATCAAGGGACTGACGTCGGGTCATTTTCAGTATTTAAAGGAGCTCGACATAGACTGCGACAACGACACGCTGCTCGCGAAGGTAGAACAGGTCGGAGCCGCATGCCATACAGGGAACAGAAGCTGTTTTTATACTAAAATATCCTTAGATGACTGAATCATCTAAGGATTTTTTCTATGTATGTCTGTGTTCCTGGTTTTAAAAGCGGAGAATTTTCATCGATGACCCATGAACCTTCATTTGCGCCGGGGACTATCAGCTCGCCGTTATGTTCGAAATTCTTGACGCAGAAGGAACCGTGCTTAAAAGAAGCGGGATAATTGTCAAAGTTTATCTTGTCTTTGTCAAAGACCATAAGCTGTATTTCCGAGGCGGTCTTGTCGATAAGCTCGTTTTCCTTAAAATACATCAGTCCCATTTCATGTACAGCGTCGTTTATCGTCTGCTTCTGAAGCAGATATATATAATCGGTTATCTGGTCTTTTTTGATGTTGAAGCATTTAGCGGTAAAAAACGCTCCGGCGTCTATGGCGGAAACATATCCCTGCATTGCCGTGAATTTGCGCGTCTCGTCGAAATTTTTTCCGGACATTACGTATGATTTTGCGGTCTTTTCGAATATCCTGTTGTATTCAAAGGTAACTACGCTTGAGGCGTATGTAGCTATCTTGTTCGTATCGTAGTTGAACCATGAAGCCGTTTCGAAGTTTTCGGGAGCGCTGAAAAATACGACCATATCGAAGCAGCTCGTATATCCGAAAAGGCATGTCGGTATCTGCGAGCACATATGCACAAGAGCCTTGTTCATTGCCGAAGTAAAAATATTAT
>DVOP01000068.1 GCA_018713465.1 Candidatus Alectryocaccobium stercorigallinarum
CACAAAATATACGGGTCTATATCGCTTACATCGAACTCCTCGATAAGCTTCCTTACGTCGTCGTACAAATGGCCGCGCGCCGAAAGCCCGAATCCGTACATAGGTATATCGGGCATTGAAATGTTCAAAGCGACGTTCAGGTTCGGGAACATATCCGTCAGGTTCGCGTCATATATCCCAAGCTCATGCGCTTCGCCGGTCGAATTAATAAAACACTTTTTTCCGTTTATGTAAATATTTCCGCGGTGCGGTATGTCCTTCCCGTTCAGACATCTGCGCAAAAAATAGCGTATATTAAAATCCCGCGAGATAACGCACGCGAGATTTCCGGAATAAACCGTAAACGAGATCGGTTTTGACATAAGATCATATTTATCAGAGTGCATATGGAGATTATCCAATCGCAGTAATTCCCAGTACATCTGTCCTCCAATTATTTGCCGGCGGGTAAAGAAATTTCAAAAGACGAGCCCTCCCCGTAAGAGCTGTAGCAGTACAGGCCGTATTCCTGCCCGAACATAAGCTTTATACGCTTGTTTATGTTCTGAAGGCCTATTCCGGTACCGCCTTTTTTCGAGCTTACAGGCCTTGCGTCTGCATCGGCAAGCGCGCTGCCCATAAAGCCCTGATTGAGCTTCGCGACCGTATCTGTCGTCATTCCGGTACCGTTGTCTTTTATGTTTATGATAATACGGCTCTGCGTCCTGTATATGTGCAGCGTAACCATAAACTCTACGGCGTCGTCGGGCATGCCGTGCTGTATCGCGTTTTCTATGATAGGCTGAAGTATCATTTTGGGAACATAATATTCGTCCGCCGGAACATCGTCCTCGATGATCTCCAGCATTTGTATCTTCACATTTATTCGGTACTCCTGTATCTTTATATATTCCCTCGCGATACCGACCTCCTGAAGTATCGTAACACGCTCCTGCTTCGAGCTTACCGTATACCTGAATAAATGTGACAGTATCTCTATCATGTTGCCGGTTATAGGCGCGTTCTCGATAGAGGCATAGCCCCTAATCGTATCGAGGGTATTATAAAGAAAATGCGGATTTATCTGGTTCTTCATCGCTTCCAGCTCAGCCTGCTTCTGAAGCAGCTTGCTCGAATATTCCTGCGCCGTTATCTTATCCAGCACGTCCAGCGTTTCGAGCAGCGTCTCATAATATCCCTTTTCGCCGCTGCCGAGCTCAAGCGAATACTTATTTTTGATATATTCTATCTTCGATGACGGCACGACTACAAACCAGTAAAACAATATATAGGCTACGACCGTAGCTATTATCCCGACGACCGAGACAAGCATCACTATCGCCGGCATTGTCCTTTCATTTTGCCCGATGATGTTCATTCTGAGCTCAAGAACCATAGCCGCCGCGAAAATAATGTCCAAAAGAAGCAGTATATTCGGAATTATCTTATATTCTTCATGAAAACTGCTTTCTTTGAATTTTTTATAATTTTCTCTTACCTTTTTGAAACTTCCACTCATATATGTCTGCCCGGGAGCCCGCCTACCTGTTTATCCTGCGGTACTCGTTGGGCTTTACTCCTACGATATTGCTGAACAGTTTTGAAAAATGCCTTCGGTCAAGATATCCGCATTTGCCCGCAATCATATCCACGGTATCATTCGTATTGACGAGCAGCTCCTTCGCATGGTTTATCCTTACGCTTTGCAGATACGAGCTGAAGCTCTCTCCTATCTCGTTTTTAAACACCGTCCCGAAATATGACGGCGACTGATAAAAGGCCGCGGCGACGTCCTCAAGACGTATCTGCTCCGAAAGGTGCTCGTCTATATATTTGCGTATGTTCGCGGCGAGGTCTTTTTCGTCGCTTCCGCCGCTGTCAAGATCCGGTATCATATCCATGATATACGAAACTGAATATTCTACGATGTCAACGCCGGTGCTCATCTGGCTTATTGTGTTTCTGTACATCATCGTCGCCTTGCTCGTCATGTTTCCGGTGATGTTTTTCCTGTATAAGAGCGACACGATATCAAACGTGACCTCAGTCAGCGTATCATAAAGATGGCACGGGTATTTTACCGCGCTCTTTATCGCGCTCGCGTATATGCCGCCTAAGATTATCTTCACCTTGTCCTTATCTTTTATATCTATCGCCGACGTCAGATATGTCGCCTCTTTTTCCGTCAGCTTATACATTCTTTCCGGAACCATAGCCGTAAGGTTTTCAGCGAAAAGTATTTTTTCCGTGCCAAGCACTACTCTTGCCTGCAGCGTGTCGAGCGCCGAATCAAGCGCTCCTATGACCTCCGAAAGGCTTCCGACCTCGGCGCTGCATGCCATCGATACTTTTATTTCAGACTGGTTGTCAAGCTTCTGCCTTATTATCGCGAATTCATTCGACAAAAGGCCTTTAAATTTTATAACGTCTTCTTTTGCATAATTGCATAAAAATACAAAGCCGTTCCCGCGCAGATACATTTCCATATCTATGCAGACAGGCTGGATATGCACATACGCCTCTGTTGAAAACTGATCTATTATAGTTTGCGAAGCTGAATAGTTCATCGACTTAAGCCCGTCGAGTAAAAGCACGCAGACCGTATACACGCCGTCGTCGCTAAACGAAAACCCGTAGTTTTCATTTACCGACGCCGCGTCCTTTTCTTCTACGCGTTCCCTGAAATGAAGCAGATTAAAAAGATATGAATTCCGAAGCTCTTTGCGCTGCTCGTCTATCATCGATTCCATGATATTGAGCTGATATTCGACTTTATGCGATTTCGCAATCTTCTGTATAGTCTTTTCAAGCAGTATATTGAGCTCTTCTTTGTTCAACGGTTTCAGAAGATATCCGCATACCCCGGCGTTCAGCGCGCTCATCGCATACTTAAACTGCGTAAGCCCGCTTATGATTATAAACTGAGCCTCCGTTCCCTCGTTTGAAGCCTGCGTTATCATATCCACGCCGTTCATCACCGGCATATATATATCTGTTATAACGATATCGGGCTTCAATGAACGTATCATTTCCAGACCCTTTTTGCCGTTCTCCGCAACGCCGCAAAGCTCAAGACTGAGCTTGTCAAAATCTATTGAATTCTTTATAAGATGGGCGATCCCGAGCTCATCTTCTACTATCAGAAGCTTCCAGTTTGCCGCCATGTGTTTCCCCCTCTCCAACGGAAATACAAAACGATAATAAATAATACTTCTTTAGTAAAATTATTCAAAAATCATGTAAATATTATATCATTTTTTATCGAAAATGCAATCTGCAATCACCTTTCCCTACAATAATATATTATAAACATATAGCCGACAAGCAAAAGTGCAAAAACTCAATATTGAAAAAAAACATACTAACGTATATATTAGAGTTATAATTTTACAAAAAAATACGCCCTGCAAACATAAAACGGTGGTTTTCCACTCAATTATATAAATAACCAAAAGGAGGCACTTATGTATTACGGAGAAAAAAGAATCGACGCCCCGATACGCTGGGGAATGGTAGGCGGCGGAAGAGGAAGCCAGATCGGATATATCCATCGTTCCGCAGCGCTTCGTGACAATAACTTCAAGCTTGTTGCAGGCGCTCTCGATATCGATCCTGAAAGAGGAAAAGAGTTCGGTCTTGAGCTCTATATCGACGAAGACAGACTTTATCCGGATTACAAGACAATGTTCGAAGCTGAGGCTAAACGTCCTGACGGAATACAGGCCGTTACGATCGCTACTCCGAACAGTACTCATTTTGAAATAGCAAAGGCAGCTATCCTTGCAGGACTTCACGTTGTATGCGAAAAACCGATGTGCTTCACATATGACCAGGCTAAAGAATTAGTTGAGCTTTGTGAAAAACACAAAAAGATAATCGGCGTTACATACGGATATTCCGGACATCAGATGATCCAGCAGGCCCGCCAGATGGTAGCTCACGGAGACCTCGGCGAGATCAGGGTCATCAATATGAGCTTCGCTTACGGCGGATACAACTGGAAGATAGAGGAAGTAAATGCGGCAGCTAAATGGAGATTCGATCCCAAGAAAGCCGGCCCGACATTTATCCTCGGCGACGTAGGAACACACCCGCTTTTCATCATCGAAGCTATAATCCCGGATATGGAGATCAAGAACCTTATGTGCACACGTCACGCATACGTTGAAGGACGTGAGCTTGAGGACAACGCTTTCACCATCATGAACCTTAAGGGCACAAAATCCGTTCAGGAGGACGCTCAGGTTTACTGCTGGTCAAGCTCTATCAACTGCGGCGCAAGACACTATCACAAGATCCGTATCGTCGGCTCCAAAGCGTCTATCGAATGGGACGACGAGCGTCCTAACCAGATGCTCTACGAGATCGAGGGCGAGCCGTCACGCGTTCTTGAAAGAGGCGCAGGCTATCTCTATGATGAAGCTAAAGTTGAAGACAGGATCGGCGGCGGACACGCTGAAGGCCTTTTCGAAGCATGGAGCAACCTGTACGCTCGTTTCGCAATGGCTATGGAGCGCACAGACAAGGGCGAGAAGATAGACTTCTGGTATCCGGACGTATATGCGGGCGCAAACGGAATCAAATGGCTCGACAAGTGCGTAGAATCCGCAGACAACGGCTCTGTATGGGTTGATTACGATTGATGATTCACCATTAACACAAAAACTATTAAAATAATAATAAGAGCCGCAGCAGCTTAAAGCTATTGCGGCTCTTGTTTATCTATTCTCATTTTTCATTATATTTCTCAGGATTTTGACTCCTCGTGCAGTCATATTTTCCTCATCTACACCTTTCGCCTCTAAGATCCTCCCAATTGCCTGTGCCGGATCAAGAGAATGATATGGATAATAAAGGCCGCGAAGTTCTTTCGGCTTAATAAACTTATATATTTGCTTACTTGTTTTTTGGCATGTGTAAGACCAATAACGATAAATATAGCCTATCCAATATAGTTCCGCTTCAGAATATTTTTCTTTGCCGTAAGA
>DVOP01000069.1 GCA_018713465.1 Candidatus Alectryocaccobium stercorigallinarum
ATTATTTCCAAGCGTAAATCTGCAAAAAAACATAATTCTGCAATTAAATCATCATTTTTCAGCACTTTAAGATTTCGAATAGTCGTGATAATGCTCGTACTGAGCATTATTCCGTCTGTCATAATCACAAACGCGGTCTGCAGCACGTACCTGAACATGGCTGTAACGAGCAGGACGGCCATAGTCAGGAACCAGTGCATAATGCTCAGCAACCAGATCGCGTCGGGTGATTATCTTACCGACGCTTCAAACGACATAATCAACAGCGAGATAGATATGCTGACAAGCATATACGGCGGGCGTATCCAGATCATCGACAATAACTTAAAGATAATCAAAGACTCGTTCGAACTGGACAGAGGGAAGTATATGCTTTCTTCTGCTGTTATTAACTGCTTTAAAGGGCAGGAATATTCAAATAACGACGAAGACAACGGCATAGTCGAAATGGCGCTGCGCATAACCGATCCATCAAGCGAGGAAAGCGATACGATGGGCGTAATGCTTATAAGCTTTTCAACGAGGGAGATAACGACGAACTACGCGATACTTCAGAGAAACGCGACGATAGTCTTAGGCATAATAGTCGTTATGATAATCGTGTTCGGACTGCTTTTCTCAGGCATACTCGTCAGGCCGTTCAAGAAGATAACGAACGCTATCAATTCGCTTATGCTGGAGCCTATCCATGTAAACGACTATGACGAGACGAGGCAGATATCGGACGCGTTCAACCGGCTTATCGTTCAGGTAAAGGATATGGACGACAACCGGCAGGAGTTCGTGTCGAACGTGTCGCATGAATTAAAGACTCCGCTGGCGTCAATGAAAGTCCTTGCGGATTCGCTCAATATGAATCCCGAAGCCACGCTTGAGCAGTTCAGGGAATTCATGAAAGACATATCCGAGGAGATAGACCGTGAAAATGCGATAATAACGGATCTGCTTTCACTTGTTACGATGGACAAAAATGCCGGTGACATTCATGTGGAGAACACGAATATCAATGCTCTTATAGAGCTTGTCGTTAAAAGGCTCCGTCCGTTGGCGGATATGAATAACGTGGAGCTTATCGTCGACAGCTTTAAAACGGTCGAAGCGGAAGTGGATAAGTCCAAGATAATGCAGATAGTTTCGAACATAGTCGAAAACGGTATCAAGTACAATAAGCCCGACGGCGGCTGGGTGCGCATATCGTTAAACGCGGACCATAAGTATTTTTATCTTACGATATCTGATTCGGGAATAGGAATGCCTCAGGAGGCTACGGAGAAGATATTCGAAAGGTTTTACCGCGTGGATAAGAGCCATTCAAGAGAGATAGGAGGTACCGGACTCGGACTTGCTATCGTAAAAGGCGCGATCACCATGCACAAGGGAATGATAAGGGTAACGAGCACTGAAAACGAGGGAAGCACATTCTCGATACGCATTCCTTTAGCATACGTGGCATAGGAGGTGGCAGAGCTGTGAAACGATTGCTGGCGTTTTGCGCGGCGGCTGTATTGGCATTGAGTGCTGCCGGCTGCGCGGCGCAGGATAATAACGGAAAAGACGGAACAAATATATATTATATAAACGGAACGGGCGACGGCCTGTCGTATGAAGCCTCCGGAATGTCGACTGTATACTCTGCCGAGCTTATCGACGACATCATGGAAGAACTGCAGGATCCAAAATTGCCTGAAGAAGGGCAGGGCAGTTCGGTTTTCCAGAACGGAATTACGGTATCGTCTTACACATATGACGGCGGTACAGACAGGCTGTATGTAGATCTTTCCGGGGATTACGGTTCGTTGGAAAATACCGGAAAACTCCTGCTCACGGCCGGTATCACGCTTACATTCGAACAGGTAGACGGGATATCGGACGTTTATATCACTATCCAGGGAGAACCTCTTCTTGACTCAAACGGCGAGGATCTTGGTTCCCTGAACGCAGACGATTTTGTTATACACACCGGAAATGAGATAAATATCTATACAAGTGCGTCGATGAAGCTCTATTTCTTAAATGAAGACGGAGACGAGCTGGTACCTGAGACGAGGACCGTATATTACAACAGTAATGTTCCGCTCGAACAGGTAGTGCTGGAAGAGCTCATACAGGGGCCGCAGGAGCCGGGACATAAAGCCGCGCTTGCCAATACGCTTGGATTTTTGAGCGTTACGACACAGGAAGACGTTTGCTATGTCAACTTTGACGAAAATGTGGTCCAGGCTATGTCGATGTATGACTGCGAGCTGGCGCTGGAATCTATCGTACAGTCCATAGATTCGGTTTGCAATGTGAGCAAAGTTCAGTTCTCTGTAAACGGAGATACGCTGGTTGAGTTTGCGGACGGAACGACTATCGACCACATCTATGAAGCCGGTTAAACGAAAGGACGATATATGAGGCAGAGACCTCTTTGCATTGTTTTTCTGGCCCTTGTTATATTTATATTTGCCGCAAAAGCCTCCGGCTTTTCCCTTTGGGGAGAGCCGGAGGAAAATTTAAGGAGATACGCGGAAGAAATATCCGGAACAGACCGCGTGATATATGGCGTTGTAGCGGCAAGGGAAGAAAAAACAAACAGCATTTCTTATTTTCTTAAGGATACATATCTTATCCAAAACACATCATTTAAAGAAGCGGATATTGCTTCTGTCAAAAAAGAAACTCCTGTTTCACTTCATAACATCAATCTCTATTTATCAAAAGACGAATCTCTTATAACTGTCGGGAGCGAAATAATAGTATTCGGCGAACCGGAAGTCTATAAAAATGCGGGAAATCCCGGAGGCTTTGACGCCGCGTATTATTATGCCGCCGACGATTGCTGTATGAGCGTATACGCAGAGGATATTAAGGTAATAAGTGAACCCGGGTTTTCAGTTGGCGAAGCCTTTGCCTTGTTAAAAGAAAAGCTGCGACATAACCTGAACGCCCTGATGGACGATGAGCCTGCCGCGGCGCTTTCCGCAATGCTGTTCGGCGTCAGGACCGATATTACAGGCGAGATGAAGCTGGATTATTCGGCTTCCGGGCTTTCGCATATACTTGCTATCTCCGGAATGCATGTCGCTATTATAGGCGGAGCTTTATACAGGCTGTTTATATTTTTAAGGTTCAATATAAAAGCCGCTTCGTTCGCCGCGATAGCGCTGGCGGCTGTGTACTGCGTCTTTACCGGCAGCAGCGAATCGACCGTAAGGGCGGTTATAATGTTTGCGGCAATGCATATGTCGAAGTGTGTTTTAAGGACATATGACCAGATGAGCGCGCTTTCGTTGGCGGGGATTATCATGCTTGCCGTAAATCCCATGTCGCTGTTCAGGGCTGGTTTTCAGCTGAGCTTTGCGGCCGTAGCGGGTATGGCGTGCCTTATGCCGCTCATTAAAAAGAAGATATTCAAAAAAGAGGGCATATCAAAATCGGCGAAGCTGCTAAGAAGATGGGTGACGGAGCCTGCGGTATTGTGGCTGAGCGTAAATCTGATGACATTTCCGATAGTCTTATATCATTTCTCTGAATTTCCTGTTTATTCACTTGTTACGAATATACTTTTTGTTCCGCTGGTAAGTATCGTTATGATAACCGGTATGGCAGGAGCGGCGCTCAGCCTTTTTGTCCCGGCCGCGGCAGATTTGATACTGTTTATTCCCGAAATTATATTGAACATGCAAAATAAAGCCGGGGAGGTGGCCTTGGAGCTGCCAAACGCCATGCTGATACTCGGAAAGCCGCTGTGGTGGCAGATAGTATTATCTTATGCCGGTATCACAGTGCTTGCTCTTATGCTGAAAAAAAGAAAAACCGGATCGCCGGCGGTTGGTTTTGGGCGCAGTGTTTTTAAAGCGGCGCCTGAGCTTTGCGCCGTTATTTTGGCGTGCGTGTCGCTGGTACATCTTCCGGAGGGCTTTTCGGTTACCGCGCTTGACGTGGGGCAGGGCGATTGTATTTTCGTAAGAGATAAAAATTACGTCTATATGGTAGACGGAGGAAGCAGTTCTGAAAGCAGCGTCGGGCGGTATTCAATTTTGCCGTATATAAAATCACAGGGTATAAGCACGGTAGAAGGAATATTTTTGACGCATGCCGACACAGACCATATGAACGGGGTGGAAGAGCTGCTTGGAATGATATTGGAAAGAAAGACGGGAATAACCGTAAAATATTTATTTATGCCGTACTGGCTGGCGGATACGAACGATGGAAAAAACATTGCGGCGCTTGCCAAAAAAGCCGGTATCGCATTGCGCCCTTTAAATAAGGGAGATGGGATAGGGTTTGGCGGAACGGATATATGTGTTTTAAACCCTGAAACAGGCGACGGACTTACAGACAACGCCGGTTCTCTTGTTATGTCCGTTGAGCATGGCGGTTTTAAAGCGCTGCTGACGGGAGATATCGAGGGTGAGGGCGAGGAGAGGCTTTTAGGCTCATTAGGAGGATACGACTGCCTTAAGGTTGCACATCACGGGTCGAGAAATTCTGGAAGCGAAGGCTTTTATAACGAGGTAAAGCCGTCGGTGTGCATTATATCGGCGCCAAAGAAAAGCGTTTACGGACATCCGCATGCGGAGACGATAAAAAGGATAGAAGACGCTGGCGCAGACTGGTACCAGACGGGTATTTCAGGCGCCGTGCGCGTTGAAAGCGATGGCAGCGCCATGACAGTGGAAACATACAGATAAAAGGCAAAATAAAAACCCGGCTGTTGGACGGTTCAGCCGGGTGTTGTTTGTATATTTTTATGCGATAGAGTTTACAGCTTTGCTTAAGCGTGAAACTTTTCTAGAAGCGTTGTTCTTGTGGTAAACGCCCTTTGTTTCGGCTTTGTCGATTGCTGAAATAGCGTTCTTCAGAGCTGCCTGAGCTGCTTCTGCATCTTTTGCGGCAACAGCTGCGT
Source organism: Candidatus Alectryocaccobium stercorigallinarum (assembly GCA_018713465.1). Lineage (GTDB taxonomy): Bacteria > Bacillota > Clostridia > Lachnospirales > Lachnospiraceae > Alectryocaccobium > Alectryocaccobium stercorigallinarum. The sequence continues at coordinate 4,895 of DVOP01000069.1, forward strand.
CTACTTTTTTGATTGCTGTCTTAACAGAAGATTTGATCGCTTTATTTCTGTCAGCTTTTGTCTTAGCAACAAGAATTCTCTTTTTAGCAGATTTAATGTTAGCCAAACTGTACACCTCCTTGTAGATTTTTTCAACGACGTGATGGAATAGACACGGACGATCCATGCACGTACTCGTTTATACTATCGCCTTATGACGGCTTTGTCAATCGTTTTTTATATATTTTGAAAAATCACGCCTGAATAAGGAGCAGTTCCACTGCGATACGGTCGTTAAGCCTTCCGGATTTCACATCTTCGTCCATTCGAGCCATTTCCTCAAGGACGGCGCGCATCTCCTTTTCCGAATACCGGCGCGCTAAAGGCATGTTTTTTTTGACGGAATAAGGGTGAACGCCGAGGGTTTCGGCGATCAGTTTTTCGCCCTGGCCTTTAGACGCAAGCTGTTTTATATCGAGAAGCTGTTTGAACTGACGCTCCATAAGCGCCAGCATTTTCATCGGCGGTTCTTTAAGGAGTATAAGGTCGTTATATATTTTAAGAGCCTTGTCGCGCTTTCCCGCCGCCATATCGGATATCATATCGAAAATACGGTTTTCCACTTGGAAAGAGCATATCTTGTCTATGTCTTCGGCGGTTATTTCCTCCCTGCCGCCGGTGTAGGATATGAGTTTTTCCAGTTCGCATGATATAAAGCCAAGGTCCGTTCCGCAGCCGTTTATAAACAGTTCGAGCACTGAGCGCCTTATTTTCTTGCCGCTTTTCTTGAGTTCAGACAATATCCAGTTTGTTATGTCTTTTTCGTCAGGCGTTTTGAATTCTATAACGCCGTCGTATTTAGCGGCGGCCTTATACAATTTATTTCTTTTATCCATTTCCGTTTCCAAAAAAATGATAACGAGATATTCGGGAAGGTCTTCCAAATATGAAGCGAGCTTTTCGGTCTTTTCCTTAAAAAATCCGGAATCCTCGATAAGGACTATGCGGCGGTCGGCAAAAAAGGGCATGGTCTCGCACGTTTCGATTATGCTGTCCTCGGAAAGATTTTTTCCTTCGAATTTATTGAAATTCATATTGTCGTCAGTGGCGCCAAGAGCTGAAAGAAGTCTGTTAAGATACATCTTCAACATATATCTTTCGCTTCCGTAAAAAACATACGCCTGCCTGAAACTGCCGTTTTTTATATCTTCAGCTATCCTTTTCATGTGTTGTCCGCACGCAGCCTTTCGTCGAGCTTTTTCATGCGCAGAAGCGCGCCGGAGCCTATCTTCGATATCTTTTTAAGATCCAGAGAGTTTTTTCCGGCGCTTCGCGCCTTAAACTGTATATCCTTGTACAAGATTTTATAGTTCCTTCGTTTAAACACGGCGGTGAGCATTATATTCGGGATTATTTCGCCGTCATCTATGTATTTTATACAGTCGCTAAGAGCCGAAGCTTTCATAAGCCTGTACGGGGTATTGGCGTCCTTTATAAAAACATGGAGCATGGCGGCAAGAGTGAGAGACACCGTTTTTGAAACGAGGATACGGCTCACTCCGTCTTCGCGCATATATCTGTTTCCTATGACGGCGTCGAATCTTTCGCGCTGCCTCCAGAAGCTTTCGAAGTCATCTGGAGAGGTCTGCCTGTCGCTGTCCGTCTGAAAGATGTATTGGGCGTTATTTGACAGGGCGTATTTATAGCCGTATAGAACAGCCTGCCCATGGCCGCCGTTTTCTTTTGATATGATGACGAGCAGCTCTTTTTCCAAAGAATATGCTTCGGCGATACTGCGGGTATCGTCCGTGCTGCCGTCGTCGATTATGACAAGCCGTGACAGTCCGCCGCCGGAATGCCTTTCGATCACCGGATACCATTCGTCTATGAGAGATGGCAGATTCGCCTCTTCGTTATACGCCGGTATTATTATATATAATATGTCTGTGTTTTTCCCTGATTTATCCATGCCGTCAGTATATCACGAATACGAAATATGCAAAAGGGCTTTCTTCGGCGGCTAAAAGAGCCGCAAGGTTAATAAAGTTTTTATTTGATTAAAATACGCCAGCATATATAATATTAATTATAATAAGGTTAAAAAACATCGTGCCATGCTGCGAAAAGCGGCGTGCAGCATACCGGAGGTCAGATGGATTCGAAAAAAACAGGACTTATATTAGAAGGCGGCGCTATGCGCGGACTTTTTACCGCGGGAGTTATAGACGTGCTGATGGAAAACGATATATATACGGACGGCGCGATAGGGGTTTCCGCAGGCGCGGCGTTCGGCTGCAATTATAAATCAGGGCAGATAGGGCGCGCGTACAGATACAATCTGCGTTTTTGCAAAGACCCGCGGTACTGCAGCCTCCGCTCGCTGCTGAAGACGGGAGACCTGTACGGCGGAGATTTCTGCTATCGGGTCCTTCCGGACGAGCTGGACAAATTCGATACAAAAACGTTCGAGTCGTCGCCCATAGAGTTTTATATGGTATGCACCGACGTCAATACAGGCGAACCGGTATATCATAAATGCACCGACGGAAAACGCGCCGATCTTCAGTGGATGCGCGCGTCGGCTTCTATGCCCGTCGTATCGAATGTAATAAAGATAGATAGAAAAGAGCTGCTTGACGGCGGAATAGCGGATCCGATACCTTTAAAATATTTCCAGAGCATAGGGTATGAGAAGAATATCGTCGTTCTTACGCAGCCGAGGACCTATGAGAAAAGCAAGCCCAAGCTGCAGTTCCTTTTAGACATGCTGCTGAAAAAATATCCTAACCTTGCGGAGGCTATGCGCAGAAGACCGTTTGTATATAACCAGACGTTGAAATATATAAGGAACGAAGAGGCAAAGGGAAATATTTTAGTAATAGCGCCTCCTGCCGCTCTCCCGATAGGCAAAGTAGAGCATGACCCCGACAGGATAAAGGTCGTATATAATATAGGAAGAAAAACGGCTGAGGGTATGCTGGACAAGATAAAGGGCTTCTTGGAAAACGCCGGAGAAGAAAATGAAGATATACTGTGATTTTACGGGGATTTACGGTGAAGATAAGGTCGGCGCTCCGGATATGGTGATAGACTTAAGCGATATAGAAGGCACCGGCGGCTACTGTTCAAAAGAAGCCGAAACTGAAATAAGAAAGAGGACGGTAAACCTTCCGGCGGAGGGCGTACATATTTTAGATAACGGAAATTATCATTATATGAGCCTGTTCTGGCTTGAAAAAATAAAGGAGCCGTTTGATCTTGCCGTATTCGACCACCATACCGACATGCAGGAGTCTTCGCTGATACCGGCGCTCTCATGTGGCAACTGGGTGCTTGAAGCCATAAAAAACGGCGGCATACCGGTGGAAAAAATTTATCTGATAGGCCCTGAGAAATCCGATTTTGAACAGGTAGATGAAAGATATAAGGATAAGATAGTTTTCGTATCACGGCCGGACGCCGACAGGCTTTGCGAGGATCAAAATGGCGCTGTACCAGAGATGTTCACGGAAATGTCAGGCTCAAAGCTTCCGGTATACATATCGGTAGATAAAGACGTGCTTTCAAAAGAGGAGCTTAAGGTCAACTGGGAGCAGGGCAGTATGAGCGCTGACGGCCTTAAGAGCCTTGTGGAAATGATCTTTAAGACGCGCAGGGTCATAGGCATGGATCTGTGCGGAGAACCGGACATAAGAGAAAACGGCTTTTCCCGTGAAGAAGAGAAAAGCCGTTTTATAGATAAATTACTTATTGAAGTTTTTGACAGATACGGTTAAGCGAGCTGCTCGAGAGCTTCTGTCATTTTAGCGGACAGCTGTTCGGCGTCGCTTTCGCTTGCTCCGCGTATTCCGAAGTAGAGCTTTAATTTAGGCTCTGTTCCTGACGGACGTACGCATACCCACGCCGCGTTTTCAAGATCGAAATACAATACGTTAGATACCGGCAGTCCGGTCTCGCTTTCCTTGCCGGTCGCGATATCTTTGATCTTTCCGGTCTTATAATCCCTGAAAGCGGTGACCTTAAGTCCGCCTATCTCAGCCGGCGGGTCATTTCTCAATCCGTTTATTATATCCTGTATCTTCTGCAGGCCTTCGATACCCGAAAGCGTTATAGAATGAACGCCCTCTTTGTAATATCCGTATTTCTCATACATTTCGACCATAGCGTCCCACATCGTCTTGCCTATGCTCTTATAGTATGCGGCGGCCTCGCACAGCGCCATAGAAGCGGCGACAGCGTCTTTATCTCTCGCATAAGTGCCGATAAGACAGCCGTAGCTTTCTTCAAAGCCGAAGAGATAAGTCCCCTTTCCGCTCTTTTCAAATTCGAGTATCTGCTGGCCGATATATTTGAAGCCGGTAAGGACTTCGATGTATCTGACTTTATAAGCTTCCGCGATAGCCTTTGAAAGCTTTGTGGAAACTATAGTAGTAATGAGCGCGCCGTCGTCCGGAAGCCCTTTAATAGCCTTGCGCTGGCTGATCTCATATTCTCCGATAAGGCAGCCAGACATATTTCCTGTAAGGCAGTGATATTCTCCGGCTGAATCCTTTACCCATACTCCGAGCCTGTCAGCGTCGGGGTCGGTGGCGAGCACGAGGTCGGCGTCGATGTCTTTAGCCATCTTCATAGCGAGATCGAAAGCTTCTTTTGATTCGGGGTTAGGATAGCTTACCGTCGGGAAATCGCCGTCGGGCTTTTCCTGCTCCGGAACAACGTATACGTTTTTGAAGCCGAGCTCTTTAAGGACTCTTCTAACAGGGATATTTCCGGTACCGTGGAGCGGGGTATAAACTATCTTTAACGAAGCCGCCTGAGACTTAATGGCTTCAGGGTGAAGCACCTGTTTTTTGAGCTCGTTTATATACGCGTTGTCGACTTCGTCGTTGATAACGATATAAAGACCCTTCTGAACGGCTTCTTCTTTTGACATCGTCTTTACTTCAGAAAAATCGTTTACCTTTCCGACTTCTTCCATGATCCCGGTATCGTGCGGCGGAGTTATCTGTGCGCCGTCCTCCCAGTATACCTTGTAGCCGTTATAGTTGCTCGGGTTGTGGCTCGCGGTGATATTTATTCCCGCGATACAGCCGTAATATCTTACCGCGAATGAAAGCTCGGGCGTCGGACGGAGCGAATCGAATACGTAGGCTTTTATACCGTTGGCGTTCAGGCAGAGAGCAGATTCATCGGCAAATTCCGGAGACATATGCCTTGAATCATAAGCGATCGCTACGCCTTTATCCTGCGCGCCGTATTTTATGATGTAATTGGCAAGACCCTGGGTAGCCTTTCTTACGGTATATATGTTCATTCTGTTTGTGCCGGCGCCGATTATACCGCGAAGTCCGGCTGTACCGAATTCAAGACTTCTGTAAAATCGGTCTTCGATCTCCTTGGGATCGTTCCTGATGGATAACAGCTCGTTTTTGGTGTTCTCATCAAAATAAGGATCGTTTAACCAGCTTTGGAATTGTTCAGTTGCGTTCATTGTTTTCCTCCGTCAAAATTTTTTTTATATATTCTGTTAAAAAAATCGGGTCGTTGTCAGCAGGGTCTTCAAGGACCTTTTCGAGAGCCTTGTTCAGAAGCTCTCCGACTTTAGGACCTGCGGGGCAGCCTAAAGCCAGTATATCGGAACCGCTTATTTTGAGCTCTTTTACGGAAACACACTGCTCTTCGGCGATTATTGTCTTGAATATATTTTTTATGCCGAGAAGGTTTTCAAGTGTTTTCTTTTTGCCGTAGTCGCTTTTGGCGAGAGTATCGGCGGTCTGTACCTTTATGAATAAAGGAAAGAGCTCCTTTCCGATAACGCTCACAGCGTATCGCACGTTGGCGGGAGTTACTGGAAAACGCCAGTCGTGGTATCTTATGAGCAGGGTAACTTTTTTTATCGTATCATTGTCCATGTTGAGCCGCCGCATAAAGTTTTTAGCCATATGCGCGCTTATCTCGCCGTGACCTTTGAAATGGTCGGTGCCTTTTTTATCGGTCGTTCTGGCGTTTGGCTTTCCGATGTCGTGCAGGAGCATGGTAAGCCGGAGTATACGGCCGGGCTCTACGTTTTCCATAGCCTTTATCGTATGTTCTCCTACAGAATAGATGTGATACCTGCTGTTCTGCGGAGTCGACATCATGTTGTCGAATTCTTTAAAGAAGACTTTTGTAATGCCGAGTTCGTACGCGTCCCTTATATATTCGGGGTGGGGCGAGATTATCAGTTTTACGAGTTCGGTGCATATCCTCTCCGCGCTTATATGCTTTAAGGTGAAGCTGAGCTGCTTTACCGCCTCGCGCGTGTCAGGGTCTATATCAAATGAAAGCTGCGCAGAGAATCTCACTGCCCTAAGCATACGCAGGGCGTCTTCTGAAAATCTCTCCATAGGGTCGCCGACACAGCGTACAATTTTGTCCTCCAGATCCTTCAGTCCGTTGAACGGGTCGACAAGCCCGTCTTCGTTATTGTACGCCATCGCGTTTATAGTAAAATCACGTCTTTTAAGGTCTTCCGTAAGACTTTTTACGAACTCAACGGAAGACGGGTGCCTGAAATCGGTATATTCGTTGTCTTCGCGGTATGTTGTGACCTCAAAAGCTTCTTTATCTATAAGAACGGTTACGGTGCCGTGTTCAATACCGGTATCCACCGTGCGTTTGAATACTGCTTTTATCTGTTCGGGAAGGGCGGAAGTAGTAATATCCCAGTCGTTCGGGATACGCCCTAAAATACTGTCGCGCACGCAGCCGCCTACGGCGTACGCCTCATATCCCTTTTGCTGCAATTTTCTGATTATGTACTGAACATGATCCGGAAGATTGATTATCAAGATTCAGACCTCCTGTCTGAATGTTATTATACCAAATATCTCTTAAAGAGGCTATAAAATATACGCATAAAAAGAACAAAAAATCCGCAGCGCGCCGTTTGGCGGACACTGCGGATCCTGCTTGTATTACATATAAGGAGCCATTATCTCTGAAAATTCTTTCATTATGCTTGAGACCTTGATGTGGCGCGGGCATACCTTTTCGCATGCGCCGCAGCCGACGCACTGCGACGGGAGCTTGTCGTTTGGTATGGAAGACCACGGTCTTGTTATGAATTCCGTTGAATTTGTAAGCTTGAATTCGTTGTAAAGATCGATAAGCGCAGGGATATCAAGGCGGTGACGGCAGTACTCCGTGCAGTTCCTGCAGCCCGTGCAGTTGACCAGCTTATTGGAGAGCGCGTCGTTTACAAGCGTTAAAAGTATAGCGGCTTCTTTTCCGTTAAGAAGCGTTATATCATTTTCGAATATCTTTATATCGGCCTTTAACTGCTCCAGAGAGCTTATGCCTGAAAGGATAGTTTTAACGGCAGCGGTCGACTGGACGAAGCGGTATGCCCAGCCCGCCGGCGTTTCGTTCGGGCGGAACATTTTTAGCATATCTTCATAGCTGCTTTCTATCCTTGTAAGCTGGCCGTTGCGCAAAGGGCCGGTAGCCCAGATGGGAAGGCCTCGTTTCCGGAGATATTCCACACGTCCCTTGGCGTCTAAGAGGGTCCAGTCAAGATAGTTGAGCTGGATCTCGGCAAATTCTATCTGGTCGCCGAAGACGTTTAAGAAGCGTTCTATAGTAGTCAGCTTTCCGTTCGTATGCATTCCGAGATGGCGTATGCGGTCCTTTTCCTTCTGTTCGATAAGATAGTCCATTACGTGGTTGTTTGAGGAAAGATAGGATTCGATATTGAGTTCGTCGACATTTTGAAGAATATAAAAGTCGAAGTGGTCGACGCAGCAGTCTTCAAGCTGCTTTTCGAATATGTATTCGTAGCGCGGCATATTCTTAAGGTCGTCGCCGGGGAATTTGTTCGCGATAAAAAAGCTTTCGCGAGAATGTTTCGACAGCACCTTTCCCAAAAGAGGGGCTGCATTGCCGCAGTGATAATTCCATGCGGTTTCAAAATAATTGATACCGTGCGCCAGAGCGTAATCGATCATTTCTTCGGTCTGAAGCTCGTCGATCTCAGAATCTGTTTCTCCGCAGAGCGGAAGCCGTCTGGTATCAAAACCCAAATCAGATATCATTAATCCTTTAAAATCATTGTATATCATTTTACCTTACTACCCTGAAATTGTTTAAATATGTGGATATTTTACATGCAATTTATATTAATTATACATTTATGCGCTTTATATAGGCAATATAATTTTG
>DVOP01000070.1 GCA_018713465.1 Candidatus Alectryocaccobium stercorigallinarum
ACCTATGAAGATAACGGTCCTTGCCGTGGGCAAAATAAAAGAAAAATACCTTACTGACGCGATAGCCGAATACTCAAAGCGCCTCGGCAGATACTGCCGTCTTGAAATAATACAGGTCCAGGACGAAAAAGATTCGGACAAGCCGTCGGAAGCGGTCAAAAAGCAGATACTGACAAAAGAAGCGGCGCGTATCGCACCGCATATAAAGGAAGATTCTTTTGTAATCGCGCTTGCCATAAACGGCAGGCAGCTTTCATCTGAAGAGCTTGCCGAAAAGATAAATTCCCTCGGTATCTCCGGCACAAGCAATATAACGTTCATCATCGGCGGCTCGCTAGGGCTTTCTGACGATATCCTGAAAAAAGCCGACATGCTGCTGAGCTTTTCCAAAATGACGTTCCCGCACCAGCTTATGCGCGTCATACTGCTTGAACAGATTTACCGCGGATATAAGATAATATCCGGCGAGCCCTATCACAAATAGTCAGTCTAAAGCAGAATCGATTAAAGCTTATACGGTCTTTTTATCATAAATACGGCTTTTTATGCCGGCGCGCCTCCAATGCTGCGTTCATGCTTCCGCGCGCAGTTCCCGATAAAGCCGCGCCGTTATAGCACTCCCTACCAAGCAGGTATCGCTGAATAGCATTCTAAATAATCGTTCCGCTCCATCTTGGCATTCATAAGCTCCATACAAACTCGGTCATGAAGCACGAGCCTCGTATTTTCTTTTATGTTTACTTTAAGCATGGCGTAAAACGCCTGCCTGCCGCTTTTATTATTTCATTCTGGATACAGCTCTCTATTCTTTTTTATATTCCCGGACATTTATCCGTCCCCGCCCCATATAATAAGCGCCTTTAAGCCTGGCAGCCCTTTCCTGAGCGCTTACGAAACGGTATTGCGCATCGCGTATACGCGCAGGTTTTCTTGTAAAATCTTCACAAATCCAAGAAAAACAAAAAAGGTGCAATAAGTTTCAAAAAATCCTCCCGCGAAAAGCAAAGGAATGACGGCAAAAAATTATTGCCCTTTATAAAGCTTTGGAGATATGATATATAGATATATAGTCAGGGTCAAAAGGGAGATGATATTTTAAGATGAACGCCATATTCAAGAAAAAAGAAAGGCCCACAGAAAAACAGATATTTGAGGAATTTCCGATAGCAAAATCGCTTCGTATAATGATAATACCGGCCGTCATAAGCCAGCTTATCGTGCTGATATACAACATGGCGGATACTTTTTATGTAGGGCAGACGAACAACCCGTATATGGTTGCCGCCACCTCGCTTATACTGCCTATTTTCAATATTTCGCTCTGCCTTGCCGGTCTCGCCGGAGTCGGAGGCGGCGCGCTTATATCCCGCCTTTTGGGAATGAACCGTGAAGACGAAGCAAGAAGGGTCAGTGCTTTCTCGCTGTATCTTGGAATACTTATTTCCGCCGCGTTCGCCATCGGCACAGGTGTTTTTATGCAGCCGCTCCTCAATACACTTGGAGCCACCGAAAACACCTTCGAATACGCCAGGCAATACGCCACATGCGTTATCGTTGCCGGCGGCGTACCTACCGTGCTTTCAAACGTGCTTTCAAACCTGATAAGAAGCATAGGCATGTCGAAACAGGCAGGAACAGGAATAATTTTAGGAGGTCTTTTGAATATCGCCCTCGACCCGCTTTTCATGTTCGTTATCCTGCCGCCTGGTCAGGAGGTATTCGGCGCAGGCTTTGCCACATGCCTTTCAAACTGCATAGCCTGTCTGTATTTCCTTATAGTGATGGTGAAAATGGGCAAGGATCCGATAATAACTTTCAGCCCTAAAGTCGGACGGCCAGAAAAGGAGAGCGTGCGCGAAGTCTTCGCTGTAGGCGTTCCAGCCGCCGTTTCCACGCTTCTTTTTGACCTGGATTATATTATCATAGATAAGCTTATGGCTACGTATAATGACCTCGCGCTTGCCGCAGTCGGTATCGTGCTTAAGATAGAGCGCTTCCCATTGAACGTCGGTATCGGCATATGTCAGGGAATGATGCCTCTTCTGGCGTACAGCTATGCCGCCGGAAACCACAAACGAATGCTCGACAACATACGGCTTTCGCGCATGCTCGGACTGGTCATAGCCGGTATCAGCATAGTCCTTTATGAAATTTTCGCTTCGCCGCTTTCAAGCTTTTTTATCTCGGACGCGCAGACCGTTGAGATGGCGTCATCGTTCCTGCAGATACGCGTCCTTGCGACACCGCTGATGTTCCTGAGCTTTTTCACCGTCTACATATTCCAGGCGTACGGAATGGGAAAGATATCCCTATTCTTAGGCACCATGCGGTGGGCGGTCTTCAATATACCTATGCTCTTTATACTCAACGGTATTTTCGGCATGTACGGAATAGTGTGGTCGCAGGTGACCGCGGACAGCATAAATGTTATCATGTCGTTCATCGTGTATCATAAATTCCGGCCGAGGGAAAAGATAAAGACGGAATGAAAGATTTTTAATGTCGAAAACAAACACGCCGCGTTTTACCGCGGCGTGTCTGTTTTTGTTTATATAAGTTAGGGTAAGAGGTAAATTGGTATGATCAATGATTATTTTTCTGCTTTCGCAGCTTTGATCGCGTCGATGAGGTGCGGAACAACCTTGAAGAGGTCTCCTGTGATACCATAATCAGCGATCTCGAATATCGGAGCTGATGAATTCTTGTTTACAGCTACGATATATTCGGAATCCTGCATTCCTGCTTTGTGCTGGATAGCGCCTGAAATTCCGAGAGCGATATAAACTTTAGGACGAACTGTCTTTCCTGTCTGTCCAACCTGGTGGTCAGCCGGAAGCCAGCCTGAATCGATAACAGCTCTTGAGCCGCCTACAACTCCGCCTAAAACTTCCGCAAGCTCTTCAGCAAGCTTGATTCCGCCTTCAACGTCAGAAGCGATTCCACGGCCAACTGAAACGATGTATTCAGCGCCGATAAGGTCAACCATCTTCTTAGCTGCTTTAACGATATCAACAACTTCTGTCTGGATATCTGACTCTGAAAGATTTACAGTCGGCTGCTCGATAACAACCTTTCCTGCTTTAGCTTCGTCATACGGAGCTTTCTTCATAACGCCAGGTCTTACTGTAGCCATTGACGGTCTGAATCTCGGGCAAACGATAGAAGCCATAAGGTGTCCGCCGAATGCCGGTCTTGTCATCTTAAGCTCTCTTTCAAGAGTTCTGGGCTCGCCAAGTACCTTTATTTCTTTGATACCGTCGATCCTTTCTTCCGCAAGAGTAGATGTCTCTTTAAGGAAGTTTTTGTATGTATCCATATCTACATCGAGGTGAGTACAGTCAGCGCAAAGTCCTGTGTGAAGTCTTGCCGCACATCTCGGGCCAAGGTCACGTCCGATATTTGTTGCTCCGAAAAGAACAACTTCCGGCTTGTACTCTTCGATCATATCGCTTAATACTTTTGTATATCCGTCTGTTGTATAATCTTTCAAAAGCGGATGATTGCAAACGATAACTCTGTCAGCGCCGTATCCGCCTACTGACGGAGCAAGCTCTATAACGCCGTCTCCAAGGATAACGCCTACGAGTTCAACTTTAAGCTCGTCAGCAAGACGTCTGCCCTCTGAAATAAGCTCATAGCTTGTCGGCATCATTTCGCCGTTACGCTGTTCACAAAACACCCATACGTTTTTAAAAGCACTGAGGTCTGTATTATTAAAACTGCTCATAGTTTAATCTCCTTCCAGAATCAAATGACATGCTTGCTTGCTAATGCGTCAGCCAGTTCCTTGCTCACTTCAGCGTCTGTTCCCTGAAGCATTACTCCTTCACCTTTCTGCTTAGGTGTGAACGATGTAAGGATATTCGTAGGTGAACCCTGAAGTCCGATAACCGTCTTGTCGATATATTTGCTGTCTTTAAGCAGTTCATAATCATATACATTGCACGGTTTGTCATAAGCAGTATAAATATCAGCTATGTTCATATATCTCGGGTTGTTGAGCTCTTTGATACATGTGATAAGGCACGGTCTTGCAACGTTTATGTTCATGTATCCGTCTTCAAGCATTCTCTTAACGCTTACTTTTCCGTCCTCTTTGATAACGATGTCAGCAGCGTATGTTACCTGAGGAAGTCCGAGCTTCTCAGCGATCTGCGGTCCAACCTGAGCTGTATCTCCGTCGATAGCCTGACGTCCGCAGAATACTATATCGTCTTTATCTACTCCGAGATGGTCAAGTGCAGCAGCAAGGATCTGAGATGTAGCGTATGTATCTGATCCGCCGAATTCCCTTGCTGATACAAGAACAGCTTCATCAGCGCCGCGCGCAAGGATCTCTCTTAACATTTCTTCAGCTTTTGGCGGTCCCATTGTAACAACAACGACCTTGCAGCCTGTTTTATCTTTAATGCTGAGCGCAGCTTCTACCGCGTTAAGGTCATCAGGGTTAGTAATTGTAGCCATGGAAGCTCTGTCAAGAGTTCCGTCAGGTTTTACTGCAACCTTTCCCGATGTATCAGGAACCTGTTTTACACATACAATAATCTTCATCCTGCATTACCTCCCTATAATATTACCTGAAATAACTACGCGCTGGATCTCGGAAGTTCCTTCATAGATCTCAGTGATCTTAGCGTCTCTCATCATTCTCTCAACCGGATAATCTCTTGTATATCCGTATCCGCCGAACATCTGAACAGCTTCTGTAGTAGTCTTCATTGCGAGCTCTGAGCAGAAAAGCTTAGCTGTAGCAGCCTCAAGCGTAAATCTTGCTCCTGAAGCCTTAGCCATAGCAGCCTTGTACATAAGAAGGCGTCCTGCCTCGATACCTACATGCATATCAGCAAGCTTGAACTGAGTATTCTGGAATTTAGCGATCGGACGTCCGAACTGCTCTCTTCCTTTTGTATACTCAAGAGCCTCGCCGTATGCGCCTTCAGCAATACCAAGAGCCTGAGCAGCGATACCGATACGTCCGCCGTCAAGTGTCTGCATTGCGATGTTGAATCCTTTTCCTTCTACTCCTAAGAGGTTTTCTGCCGGAACTATGCAGTCCGTGAAAACTATCTCGGCCGTCGGTGAGCCGTGAAGACCCATCTTCTGCTCATGTTTTCCTACAGAGAATCCCGGGAAAGTATCTTCAACGATGAATGCTGAAATTCCCTTTGTTCCCTTTGAAGGATCTGTCATTGCGAAAACAACGAATACTGATGCAACATATCCGTTTGTTATGAATATCTTTGAACCGTTAAGTACATAATGGTCGCCCTGCTTTTCAGCTGTACATGTAGACTTTGAAGCGTCTGAACCTGCGTTCGGCTCTGTAAGACAGAAAGCGCCAACCTTATGTCCTGTTGTGAGCATTGCAAGATATTTTTTCTTCTGCTCTTCTGTTCCGTGCTGTATGATCGGTCCGCAGCAAAGTCCGTTGTGTGTAGCAACGATATCACCTGTTGAAGCGCACTGCTTTGAAAGCTCCTCGATAGCGATCGCGCTTGCAACATCGTCTGCGCCTGCTCCGCCGTACTCTTTCGGAACACACATTCCCATAACGCCAAGATCGAATAAATGCTCGATTGTTTCTCTCGGATATTCTTCGTTCTTGTCCGTTTCAGCTGCGATAGGCTTAACTTCATTTTCTGTAAAGTCAGCCATCATCTTTTTAACCATTTCCTGTTCACGGGTTAAATTAAGATCCATTACTTAGCCTCCTTAATTTGATTTTTCTTCGTAACTAAGATAAAGAAAACGAACTTTGTATGATACGATTATAACAGCTTTTTTCAAATAGTAAAAACCGAAAATCCTTTGTGCTATATATCTATATTCTTTATATTTTGTAAGATTTTTTTGTCATATTTGCTCGATTTTTTGATTTTTTTCTGTTTTTGAAGATTATTTTTCGCTCCATTTTTGAAACACGC
>DVOP01000071.1 GCA_018713465.1 Candidatus Alectryocaccobium stercorigallinarum
CGGAATGTATCTCCTTTTAATAACGAAAAATGCGTCGTCGCGTTTTTCGTCCGGCAGCTTCATATCAGCTTCACGGACTCCCGAAAACGGGATATCATACTCGACGTCTTCAAGACATCTCGCACATGGGATAGTAACGCTTGCCTTTCCGCTGTAGGTTATTTCAAGGATCTGGTCTCCTTTATTGACAACCGACAGTTTAACAGGTTCGGTAATCTTAACCGGATATTCACACCCGTCAACCCTTACACACTCAAGATGTGTTTCCGGATTAAATTCCCCCCGTGCGCCTTCTTTTTGAAGCAGTTTTGAAATATCAATACACATACTTACCTCTAATCACACTTTGTAAAGTATACATATGCTTTATGCCTTTGTCAAGCAAAATATCTGTTCATTTAAAGATCTGCTCTTTTTCCGCCTTGTGACCTCCATTATCCCAAGCGGCGTTATGTCGATTATATTTACTTTAGCCGGATCGCTCTTCACAAAAGCTGAAAACTCGCTGATAAGCCTCTCCTCCAGCTCCTTTGATCCCATGTTTATAAAATCTATAAGTATTATCCCCGAAAGCTGCCTTAGCCTTATCTGCTTCGCGATCTCTTCTGCCGCCTCGCAGTTTATCTTAAAGAATTCCTCCGCAGCCGCCTTTTTCACCGAGGACGCTTTGCTGCTGTTCACGTCTATACACACAAAAGCCTCCGTCTGCTGTATAACTACGGAAGCGCCCGAACGCAGCCATACTTTTTCGCATGTCGCGCTGTCAAGGAGCGCCGACAGGCTGTTCAGCCTGTATAATGATACCATCTTGTCGTCATACAGACACAGGCTCCCGGCCAATGCGGTTTCCGTACTTTGTTCTTCGTCCAGATATTTTTTTATTTCTTCATAAATATCCGGTATATCCGTAACGATCTTTTCCACTTCGTATGGCCGCATGCTCTTTATCTTTTCTATCCATATCTCTCCGGCTTTATATAGGCATGTGCCGTACGGTCTTGATATCCCGTACCTGAGTATATTTCCCATTTTTTCCGAAAGGCTCTTTGCTTCGGATATAAGCTCGTCTTTTGAGGCTTCGGAAGATGAAGTCCTGACGATAAAACCGGAAACGCTTTTTTTAACATCACTGAGTATTTCTTTTATCCTGTCTTTATCACCGCCGCCAAGCTTTGCCGAAAACTTAAGCCCGGCAAACCCGCTGCATGCGACAAGATTTTTACCTGAAATTGAAAGCTCGCACGTAAGCCCTGTAAGCTTTGATTTTACTGCTTCAGTATCGGCCATCACAAGCAGCTCGTCCCCGGGTTTTATTACGGGATCATTTTTTACCGTCTTAAAGATCGCTCCCTTTGTTTTTCTTACCGGGAGAAAGCCCTCGTGTACGCCGTCATAATTCACAAAGAAACCGCTCTGCGCAGCTTTCGTTACATGGCCGAGATAAATATTTCCCAGTACCTGCTCTTTTTCAACATCGCTAAAATAAAGTTCAACGGCTTTACCGTTTTCATACAGCACTGTTGCTATATGCTCCTTGCCGTTTACGGGCATTTTAGCGATAATGAGCTTCTTTTTCAATATCAGATGATCTCCTCTCCCATACGGTACAGCGGAACGAATCCGTCCTCCGTCTTAGCGTAAAGTTCTTTCCTGTGTATCCTGACCTTCAGGCTTTCCGTATCGATTCCGGCAAAACCGCCAAACGCGCTTATAACAAGCTGCGGCTTGAGATTATTTACGCTGCCTGACGAAAGCCTAAGCTCCAGCCTTCCTTTGTCAAATCCGAAATAGTATATCATGGGCTTTATATCCGTAAGGACTTCGTTTTTCTTCGTCTTTTTGACGATATTTATTTCATCCTGCGACATAAAATCTTTGAAATCTTTTTCAAACCGCTCGTTATCAATGCCGTCAAACGATATTTCATAATCCGCCGCCGCAACGAGCGTCATGCATTTATTAGCCTTATCCTCCGGTATTTTTACTATTTCAAGTACTCTTATCTCTTCCGGCATTTGCGCGTTCAGCATTTCTTTCATACGCACGGAAATATCGGCCGATTTGATATCGAGGTCGAAATATTCGCCCCCGCTTGTAACGCCTACCCCAAGCGGCTGCGCGAACGACATAAGCATATGCGGACTGAAACCTTCCGAATATACTACGTCAAATCCGGCTCTTCTTATGGCCTTTTGAAAAAAACGCATAACGTCCAGATGGCCTATATATTTTAAACTTCCCGTTTTTGAAAACTTAATCCTGATTCTCATAGCAGACACCGCCTCCGAATACGCGAGCACCGCAGCCCGAACACTGCTGACGGCAGTTCGGCGTTACCAACGCTTCTTTCGAACGTTTCCATTCGCGTATCATAAACTCTTTCGAAACGTCTATATCTATAAAATCCCATGGAAGGAGCTCGTCTGTACTCCTTTCACGATATGTATAAAAATACGGGTCTGTTCCGGTCTCCTCAAAGGCCTGCTGCCAGTATTCAAGAACGAACTGATCCGACCACGCGTCGAAAAGCGCGCCTTTTTTATAAACTGTCTCCACAACGTCCGCAATGCGCCTGTCGCCTCGCGCCAGAACACCCTCGAGAACGGATTCGTCGGGATCGTGATACCTGTATCTTATGCTCTTCTGGTTCAGCTGAGTCCTTACCTCGTCTTTTACAATATGCGCCTTTTCCTTAAACTCGTCTTCCTTATTCATTGACGCCCACTGGAACGGCGTAAACGGCTTAGGCACAAAGAAAGACGAGCTTGCGGTTATCTGCACCTTTCCGTTCCTCTTTTCCTTCGGCACGTTGTCGTAGTACGCCATAGCTATCTTCTCGCAAAGATGAGCGATCTCCTTTATATCGTCCTGCGTCTCACCCGGCAGCCCGAGCATAAAATACAACTTGACTTTATTCCAGCCGCCTTTAAACGCCTCTATAGCGCCTGAAAGTATGTCTTCCTCTGTAAGACCTTTATTAATCACGTTCCTCATTCTCTGGCTTCCCGCTTCAGGCGCGAACGTAAGGCTGCTTTTCTTTATATCCTGGACCTTTGACATTACGTCCAGCGAAAAAGCGTCTATACGCAGCGACGGCAGAGAAATATTAATCCCCTGTCCCGGACAGATGCGCATTAAATGATCCAGCAATTCAGGCAGTTGTTCATAATCGCTTGAGCTTAAAGAGCTTAATGATATCTCGTCATATCCTGTGCTTTTTATCATTTCGTCAGCGATTTTCTCGACATGATCTACCGGCTTTTCACGAAGCGGCCGATATACAAAGCCCGCCTGACAGAATCTGCAGCCTCTTATGCAGCCCCTTTGTATCTCGAGCGTGACTCTGTCCTGTATCGCCTGTATATACGGCACGACAGGCTTGTCGGGATAAGGCGCATGCTCGAAATCGAGCACGATCTGACGTTTTATCTTTTCCGGCACCTTTCCGTTGACCGGATAAAATTTTTTAAGCGTCCCGTCGGCATTATACTCCGCCTCATAGAACATAGGGACATATATCCCCGGAAGCGAAGCGGCCTCAAGCAAAAACTCTCTTCTGCCTCTTCCTTCTTTTTTGCACTTTCTGTAAAGAGCGAACAACTCCGGATATATCTCCTCCCCCTCTCCTATACAGAACATATCGAAAAATCTGTATATTGGTTCGGGATTATATGAGCACGGGCCTCCGCCGATCACTATAGGGTCGTTTTCACCGCGTTCTTCACTGTGCAGCGGTATACCGCTCAAGTCTATGATCTGAAGCACATTCGTATAGCACATTTCGTACTGAAGCGTTATCCCCAGAAAATCAAAATCCCTGACATTATCCTGGGATTCAAGCGTAAATAACGGTATATTGTTCTCACGCATTATCTTATCAAGGTCGACCCACGGCGAGTATACCCTCTCACACCATACGCCGTCCATCTTATTGAACATGTCGTATAGTATCTGGATCCCGAGATGGGACATTCCAACCTCGTAGACGTCCGGAAACGCGAAGGCATATCGGATATCGACCTTCTCATTATCCTTAACGACCGAGTTCCATTCGCCTCCTGTATATCTTTCAGGCTTTTCTACCTGCATTAAAATTTCATCGCTTAACGCTAATTTACGCATTTTCACTCCCTGCCAAGTGTTTATTTATAAATTTCTTCCGCAATACTGTATCGTAATAACATAAACAGTTTTTTCTTGTTCGTCAACTCTGAAAATCGCGATATAATTATCTATTACCAGTTGTCTATAGCCTTTGCCTGCGTATCTTCCCTCTATACGTTCCTGATGCGCCTGTGGAAATGTATCTAATTTTTTTAACTTCTCAACGATCCTGTCCGTCTGCCCTTTAGCATTTTCCGGGGAAAGCTTTTCAAGCGCAATATACGCAAATATGTCATCAAGGTCTCTGAAAGCGCGAGGGTACAATTTAACTTTATATTTACCCATAATACTTCTTTCCAAGCTTTTCTGAAGCTTCTTCTATTCCAATAGGC
>DVOP01000072.1 GCA_018713465.1 Candidatus Alectryocaccobium stercorigallinarum
CGATGGGTCTTATTGAGCATAAGCTTGAAGAAAACGATATGCTGAATATGATACGCAGGAAGACTGTATCGTTCGGCCAGATAATAAGCCTCGGAGATTTCAGGATAGAGTTTATAAAAACGAATCACAGCATACAGGATGCGGCCGCGCTCGCAATATATTCTCCGGCTGGAATAGTCGTGCATACCGGAGACTTTAAGATAGATTATACGCCGGTATTCGGCGACATGATAGACCTGCCGAGGTTCGCGGAGCTCGGAAGAAAAGGCGTGCTCGCGCTTATGTGCGACAGTACAAACGCGGTTCACAGCGGATTTACAATGTCCGAGCGTACCGTAGGGCATACGTTCGATTCTATTTTTTCTGAGCATACGAATTCGAGGATAATAGTATCTACTTTCGCGTCGAACGTCGATAGAGTGCAGCAGGTTATAAACTCTGCGTATAAATTCAACCGTAAGGTAATAGTCGAGGGACGCAGCATGATAACGTTCCTCAATACCGCGACCGAGCTCGGATATGTAAAGGTGCCTGAAAACACGCTCATAGACATAAACGAGATAAACAACTATCCGGACGAGCAGATAGTGCTTGTAACCACAGGAAGTCAGGGTGAGTCTATGGCGGCGCTTTCCAGGATAGCGTCTGATCTTCACAAGAAGATACATATTAAGCCTGGCGATACTATCATATTCAGCTCAAACCCGATACCCGGAAATGAAAAGGCGGTCTATAAGGTGATAAACGAGCTCTCCGCAAAGGGCGCCGACGTTATCTTCCAGGATACGCATGTTTCGGGACACGCAAGGGAGGAAGAGATAAAGCTTATTTACGCGCTTACAAAGCCTAAATACGCGATACCTGTGCACGGTGAATATCATCATCTTATAGCTCAGGAAAAAATAGCCGAAAGTATAGGCATACCGTCTGATAATATATTTATATTGCAGTCGGGGGACGTTCTTGAGCTCAATTATGACAGCGCCGAGGTAACGGGAAAGGTGCAGGCCGGAAGAGTAATGGTAGACGGCCTTGGAATAGGCGACGTAGGAAATGTGGTGCTTAAGGACAGGCAGACGCTTTCCGAAAACGGAATAATAGTAGTGGCGCTCGCGCTTGAGGCTGAGAGCAACAAGATAATTTCTGGGCCGGAGATCATATCGAGAGGCTTTGTATATATTAAAGAGGCCGAAGAGCTTTTAGAGGGCGCGCGCGATATAGTTGAAGAAGCTCTGAATGAATGCATGAGCTGCAGAAACGCAGACTGGAATAAGATCAAAAACGTGATACGCGAAACATTGAGTTCTTATGTGTGGAAGAATACGCAGAGGCGCCCGATGATTCTGCCTATCATTTTGGAGGTATGATTTTATGAACATGCCCGGCGAGAAAAAGCCGAATTACAGCAAAAAATATGGAATGTTTTTGGGAGGAGCCAAGGCGGTTATCCTTATCCTTGTTATCGTCCTTATCATTTTTGTGGTCATTTTCCTTTCGCAGAGGGCTTATTTCCTGGGATATGAGACGGCTTCATACAAGCCCGTCGCGTCAGAAAGCGAAGCGACGGAGATAGAGATAACCATAACCGAGGACATGTCCGCTTCTGATATAGGTGAGCTGCTTATAGAAAAGGGTCTTGTCAACGAATCGCTTGAAGCCTTTCTGCTTCAGGACATGCTTTCCGGACTCCACGGAGAATATATTGCCGGAACATATACGCTGAATACTTCACTTACCGTAGATGAGATACTCCAGATAATATGCACCGAGCCGGAGGACGAGAATGATAATTGATGAAAGATATACGACATTCATCAATTCGATGGATACGGCGCATACGTCTTTTTTAGAAGAGCTGTATGAAAAAGCCGTAGATGACAAGGTGCCCGTAATAAGGCGTGAGACGCAGAGCTTTTTAAAGACGCTTCTTACGCTCGTGAAACCGGAAAGAATACTCGAGGTCGGCACCGGAGTAGGATTTTCGGCGATCCTTATGGCAGAATACGCGCCGGTAAGGTGCGATATAACGACGATAGAAAATTATGAAAAGAGGATACTTCAGGCCGAAAAGAATATAGATGCCTCGGGGTATTCTGATTGCATAGAGCTTTTAAAAGGTGATGCTGCAGATATTCTGCCGGGATTGAACGGTCCGTATGATATGATATTTATGGATGCGGCAAAGGGGCAGTATATTAATTTTCTGCCGGATATACGACGCCTTATAAGAAAAGGAGGGGTCGTAGTATCCGACAATGTCCTTCAGGACGGCAACATAATCGAATCGCATTATATCGTTGAAAGACGCGACCGCACGATATATAAAAGAATGCGGGAATATCTATATACGTTGAAGCACGACAGTGAATTTTCGACCTCGATACTTCCTGTCGGAGACGGGATAGCGTTAAGCGTAAAGAAGTAAAGCATTGGAACGGAGAAGATCAGAAATGGCGGATATACGTATTCCGGAGCTGTTGATACCTGCCGGGAGCCTTGAAACCTTAAAAGTGGCCGTAAGATACGGCGCCGACGCGGTATATATAGGCGGCGAGGCATTCAGCCTGCGCGCGAAAGCAAAGAATTTCTCCTTTGAAGATATGAAGGAAGGTATAGGCTTCGCGCATAAAAACGGAAAAAAAGTGTATGTTACGGCTAATATATTTGCGCATAATAATGACCTTGATGAAGTGAGGGCATATTTTGCCTCTCTTAAAGAGCTCGGGCCGGACGCGCTTATTAT
>DVOP01000073.1 GCA_018713465.1 Candidatus Alectryocaccobium stercorigallinarum
ATTGATAAGGCTGTTATTTCCGGAAAGCTTCTCATACATATCTAAAATAACATTTTTGTTCATCGCTTCTTCCACGAGATAGTTGCACAGTTCAAACAGCATCTGCACAGAGGTTTTTAGCTTTTTATAAGAAATCACAGGGATGCTGTCATATGCGGTCTTGAATTCGAGAGAGCTTGCTATTTCGTTTGAAGATTCATGCGTATATATGGTTTCCAGATTTTCTTCTATATCCGAATCGTCGATTTTCACTTCTCCGGCCATGATAGCGCCTATATATTGGTTGTCCACGATTATAGGGATGGCGATGTCGACTATTCCACAGTGGCATTTGTATATATAAGGCGAAGAGATACGAACGGCTTCGAGGCCGCCGCGTGAGTCGCACTTCTGGCAAAGCTTGAAAAGAGAGGGGTTGTTTCTTATATGGCCGCAGAAGTCGCGCCTTGAGCTGTGTCTTGTTATAGGAACGCCTTTATAATCTACGGTTATTATCGCTAATCCGGTTATAAGCGCGAGCGAATCCTGCAGTTTCTGCCATTTTTCGATATTAAGTATTTTATCAAGCATATAAGGATTGTTCATTATGTTACCCTCCCGACAGCTTTGTATCGTTAAATTACAACTTAAAATATCAATATATTACCATTTTATCATAAATATCAAAATAATACCATTTAAAATAACAATAATATGTTGTTAATTTATATGGCAATTAAACAGTATATTGGTAGAATTGCATTATAAATACAATCGATAATTGATGATACTAAGCAAAAACGCCAAATAAATTTTTAAGCAAGTAAAATCTTTGCAAAGATTATTTGATACAACTGTTAATTTGTTGCTTTTTAACGAAAGGAGTGAAGGAAAAATTGAGAAAAGCTTTTATATGCCCGACAAAGTATGTACAAGGCGAAGATGAGATTCTGAATTTAGGCTATTTTGTAAAAACTTTCGGTTCATCGGCGCTTTTGATAGCGCACCCGGACGATGCAGCGCGCGTTAAGGACAAACTGGACGCAACGGCGGAAAAATTCGGAGTGACATTTGTTGAGACGGGCTTTGTCGGCGAGTGTTCAAGGCAGGAGGTAGCAAGGCTTCAAGAGCTTTCAAAAGAGAAAGGCTGCCACTGCACGATAGGACTTGGCGGCGGAAAGGCTATCGATACCGCTAAATGCGTAGCTGAAGGCGAGGCGCTTATCATCGTTCCGACGATAGCGGCTACGGACGCGCCGACAAGCCATTCGGCAGTGCTTTATACGCCGGACGGAGCGTTTGACGATTATGCATATTTCAAACAGAGTCCGAGCGTTATACTTATTGATACGACCGTTATTTCACAAGCGCCGGTGCGCTTCCTTATTTCAGGCATGGGCGACGCGCTCTCAACGTTTTTTGAGGCGAGGGCAAATGTCCGTTCATTTACGAAAGTAAACGCAGGCCTTCCGTGCGGATTCCGCGAGGGGCTTTGCGGAGAGGCAAAAGGAACAAAAGCGGCGTTCGCGCTTGCGCAGCTCTGCTATGAGAACCTGTTGGCAGACGGCGTTAAGGCTAAGATCGCATGTGAGAAAAAATGCGTAACGCCTGCGCTTGAAAGCATTATAGAAACAAATATACTGCTCTCGGGAATCGGATTTGAAAGCGGCGGTCTTGCGGCGGCACATGCTATACACGACGGACTGACTATACTTGAGGGAACACATAAGTATCTGCACGGCGAAAAGGTAGCGTTCGGAACGCTTGCGCAGCTGGTGCTTGAAAACGCTCCGATGGAAGAGATAATGGAAGTGCTCGATTTCTGCGAAAGCCTCGGACTTCCGATATGCCTTGCGGATATCGGCGTAGAGTCGATTTCAGACGAAGAACTTATTCAGGTTGCAGAAAAAGCATGTATCCCTGAAGAATCCGTATACGCAATGCCGTTCCCAGTAAGCGTAGAGTCTGTAGCGGCGGCTATCAAAGCGGCAGATGAGCTTGGAAGACAGTATAAAGCGGGAGAGATTTAAAGACAAGGAGGGGGTGTTGAAAATGAAAAAGATAATAAACAGCCCTGAAACGGTCGTTTCCGAGATGTGCGAAGGGATAGCGCTTGCGTATCCAGAGCTTAAATACAATAGCAAGTATCGTTTTATAAGCAAAAAAGACCCGGACCGCAGCAAAGTAAGCCTTATTTCAGGCGGCGGAAGCGGTCATGAACCGGCTCACGCGGGGTTTATCGGAAAAGGTATGCTGGACGCGGCCGTATGCGGCGACGTATTCGCTTCGCCGTCGCAGATACAAGTATATCAGGCGATAAGGGCGACGAAGTCAGATAAAGGCACCCTGCTCATCATCAAGAATTACAGCGGCGATATGATGAACTTTAAAAACGCTGCTTATCTGGCCGAAGAAGACGGGATCACCGTCGACTATGTAAAAGTAGACGACGATATCGCCGTACAGGACAGTCTGTATACCGTGGGACGCCGTGGAGTTGCCGGAACGGTGCTTGTGCATAAAGTTACCGGAGCAGCGGCTGAAATGGGCGGAACACTCGAACAGGTCAAGGCTGTTGCCGAGCTTGCCGTTATGAACACAAGGAGTATAGGCTTTGCTCTAAGCTCGTGTACGGTCCCGGCGAAAGGAACGCCTACATTTAAGATAGGCGAAGACGAAATGGAATACGGCGTAGGCATCCACGGAGAACCGGGAATCAGGCGAGAGAAGGCTGTAAGCGCAGATGATCTTGCACAAAGAACAGTAAGCGCATTGTTTGAAGAACTAAACGTTAAGGAAAACGACGAAGTAACGTTGCTTATGAACGGATTCGGCTCGACGCCGCTTATGGAGCTGTATATCTTAAACCGGGCTGTAAGAAAAGTTATAAACACGAAAAAAGTTTCGGTTTATCGCTCTTTCGTAGGAAATTACATGACGAGTATAGACATGCTCGGAGCGTCTGTTACGGTTATGAAGATGAACGACAGCTTAAAGAAGCTTCTGGATATGGAAAGCGACGCGCCTGCCTTTAAGGTAAGCGGAGCAGTGGAAAAAACATCGTATCCGGACATCGCGGCAAACGATATAGCTTCAAGCGTAAGCGAAGTTGCAGCGGAAGATCATGCAGACAGTGTTATCAGAGATAACAAAGTCACATTGAATAATATGATCTTTATCGTAGACAAAATGCGCGAATGCATCATCAAAAACGAGATACCCTTCTGCGAACTGGATTCATACGCGGGCGACGGAGATTTCGGAATGAGCGTTGCGAAAGGCTTCAGACAGCTTAAACGTGAATGGAACGAGATAATCCTGAATCACACGTCGGGCATAGGCGATTTCCTGAACGCGTGCGCTATGGTAATCATGGAGTACTGCGGCGGAGCTTCCGGTCCTATCTGGGGTTCGGCTTTTAGGGCGGCAGGCAAGAGCGCCGGCAGTACATGTGTGCTCGATATCAAAGGCTTTGCCGATATGATGCAAGCAGCAGTAGACGGCATACAGAAAACAGGCGAAAGGTCATTCGGAAGAGGGGCAAAGGTAGGAGACAAGACACTTATAGACGCGCTTGTTCCGTGTGCCGACGCATGGAGCGACTGCGCAAAAGAAAACGCAAGTATCAAAGAAGCGTTTGAACGGGGAGCTAAAGCGGCGGTTGCCGGAGCGGAGGCTACTAAAGATATAGTAGCACGTATGGGACGCGCCGGAACGGTAGGCGAACGAAGCCTTGGCTATCCGGATGCGGGAGCGCACGCGCTGGGAGTGATATTTACGGAGGTTGCTGACAACCTGATTTTCGATACATGAGGAAAAGCAGGAAGACAGCTATTATATAAAAACATTAAGGAGGGAAAAATGGGAAAGCTCAATGCAAAAAAATGGTTGATAATCATTGTTGCGATTCTATTAGTGTGCTTTATAGGACAATACGTAATCGTTACGGATTCTGGCAAAGTACGTGTAGAGGATACACAATGGGTAACAGATGACGGAACAAGTCTTCACGGAAAAATGTATATTCCGGATAGTGCAGATGCACAAAATCCAGCACCAGCAGTAGTGACATGTCACGGATTTAATAATACTGTAGGCGATATGGAAAATAACAATATAGAATTGTCGCGCAGAGGGTATGTTGTTATTTCTGTAGATATGGCAGGGCATGGAAGTTCTTCCACAGCTAATGGATTAATGACAAATGATGATGCGGTTGATGGTGCATTGGATAACAATGTAGGGCTTGATTATGAAGGTGATGCATTAGTTATTGATGGCGGGGTTTACAGTGCTTTACAGTATTTGGGATCATTGCCTTATGTAGATGTAGAAAGTATTGGACTTATTGGGCATTCTGGCGGAGCTATGGCAATATCTGCTGGTGCATGGCGTGCGTTGGCAAATCATGAGACAGACAGTAATGTTATAATTCCTAATTCTATTATTGTATCGTGCGATGGTGCAAGCCGTGATTATAATGAATTTTCGGTTAATATTGGAACAATTACTCCTGAATTTGACGAATTTGGCCCGGGACATTGGAATGTAGAAAAACCCACTCAAGCTACAACGACAGCAAAAATGAAACAGTTT
>DVOP01000074.1 GCA_018713465.1 Candidatus Alectryocaccobium stercorigallinarum
ATGACACACTCCTTTTTCTTCTGCTTCAGTTTCTAACTTATCCTTCCGTTTTCAACGGAACAGATCTTATCCGCAATACGCATTGTTGACTTTCTGTGAGACACAAGCAGTACGGTTTTACCCTTACGCTCTTCGTTCAGCGACTTTAAAATAACAGCTTCATTAAGGCTGTCTAAATTGCTTGTCGGTTCGTCAAGCAGCATAAAAGGCGCGTCGTGAAGAAACGCTCTCGCCAGACCTATCCTTTGGCGTTCACCGCCCGAAAGCGTATCTCCAAGCTCGCCTACAAGCGTGTCATATCCGTTCGGAAGCGTCATAACAAAATCATGAACCGAGGCTTTTTTACACGCTGCTTCGATTTCCTCGTCAGTCGCGTCGAGCTTCGCTACCCTGACATTGTTTTTTATGCTGTCGTGGAAAAGTTCCGTCGTCTGTGTCATAAAGCTTTCCACATCCCTTAAATTATCCGTATTTATCTGCCCGACCTTGATACCTGATACTTTTACGCTTCCCTTTTGCGCATCCCAAAAGCGCATAAACAGCTTTAAAAGCGTCGATTTTCCGCTGCCGCTCCGCCCGATAAGACCTATTATCGAATTTTCAGGCACATCTACAGATACATCAGATAATATTTTTTCAGAGCCATACGCAAAGTCAACGTGCTCGGCTTCTGCTCCCGTAAACGCCGTCTTTAAACCGTCGGTAATGTCGGCAGTTACGGGCTCTTCATCTAAAATATCAAGCACGCGGTTTCCCGCCGCAAAGGTATTCTGAAGTGTGCTTCCTAAATTAGCGAGTGCGATCACAGGGCCGAACGATGAAAAAAGCGCAAGCGTCGGAATAACAATTCCATCGAACTCTACCGCGCCGTTTGCATAAAGCCATCCGGCAAGAAGCAGCATAACGGTATCCGAAAGCATAACGACTGTATTTGTCGCCGCCGCGTTAAGCCCGGCATTTTGCTTCAGCTTTTTTTCGTCATCCGAAACCGCATCATTTCTTTCATTCATCTGTGAGAGTCTTGCTTCTCCCCTGCCATACTGCAGGATTTCCGGCAGACCTCTTAAGCTGTCAAGAACAAATCCGCTCAATTCTCCGGATTTTGTACGGAACACAAGCCCGCCGTCGCCGCTGAGCCTTGAGGCAGCAACAGGCACAGCTATGCCCGCTGCCGCGTATGCCGCAAGAGCCGTCATCCCCAAAAGCCAGTGATACGAGCCTATAAAAAGACACATGATAACCGTAAAGACCGCGGCGATAATGACCGGAGATATCGTATGAGCATAAAAAACCTCAAGAAGCTCTATATCCGATGTGATCACCGAGATCAGATCCCCCTTGTCGCGCCCTTCAAGCTTCGCCGGACACAGCCTTCTTAACGCCCTGAATACCTTATCCCTTATAAGCGCAAGCAGCTTGAACGCAATAAAGTGGTTACACGCCTGCTCTGCGTATCTGAGTATGCCTCTTGCTGCCGCGAAAACCGCCATGCATACAAACAGAACGGCAAGCGGCATACCCACGTCAAGTCCGAGTATATTCAGTACCGAATATCCCCCGAATATCGTAATAAACGCCGCAAACAGATTCCCTATGAGCCCCATGGCTACCGCAAGCAGCATGAATCCGGCTAAAGGCCTTACAAGTCCTATCAGCCGCGCCATTACAATAAAGCCGCTTCGTTTTTTCATGCCGGCGTCTCCCTTCTTCCATAATTTTCAAGCTCCGACTGCGTACGCCAAAGTTTTTCGTAAAGCCCGTGTTTTTCGAGCAGCTCTTCATGGCTTCCGCTTTCCGCTATAATGCCTCCGTCCATAACGTATATGTTGCCGGCATCCGTCACATTCGCGAGCCTGTGTGAAATGAGAATTACCGTTTTTCTTTTCGCAAGAGCCCGTATCTCGCGCATTATATCCTCTTCGCTTTCCATATCTATATTCGAAGTTGCTTCATCAAATATGTAGACCGGGCTGTCGTGCAGCAGAGCTCTTGCGAGCGCGAGCCTCTGGCATTGTCCGCCGGAAAGATTAGCAGCTTTTTCAAGCAGCTGCGTATCGAGCCCCTGCTCCGATCTTAAAAAATCCGCAAGCTTCACACGGGCAAGCATAGCCCATAATTCATCGTCGGGCGCATCCGGCTTTGCCATTTTCAGATTATCGCGCACCGTTCCTTTAAAAAGATAGCTCTGATGGCTTACATATGTTGCCGTCCTGAAAAGACTATCCTCATCGGCATCCCTTATTTCAACGCCGCCTATGGAAACGCTTCCCGAATACCCTTTGTTTCTTCCCATTATTATTGAAGCTATCGTGGATTTTCCGCTGCCGCTTTCCCCCACGATCGCTGTAAACCTTCTTTCCGGGAAAACCATATCTATTCCGTGCAGTATCTCCCGCGCTGCTTCATATGAAAAACAAAGACCCTTGCATTCGATCGAACAGCCGCGCGCAGAAACCCTCTTCCCGGCCCTGTTGTCTTCCGGTATATCCAGAAGATTGAAGATCTTGCCGCTCGCCGCCATTCCGTTCATAGCTATATGGAAGAACGACCCGAGCTGACGCATCGGAATAAAAAAATCGGCCCCCAAGAGAATTATAAGAAAACAGCCCTCCAATGTGACGTTCCCGTTAAGGAACTGATTCGCCGCCATAATTATCCCGCCGGCCGCTCCTCCGTAAGCGATCAGATCCATTATCGTTATTGAATTAAGCTGCATTATCAGCACCTTCATAGTTATCCTGCGGAATTCCTCTGCTTTCTCGTTCATTTGTATGTTCTTAAATTCATCCGCCTTGTATATCTTAAGGGTCGTAAGTCCCTGAAGGTTCTCAAGAAATGTGTCTCCCAGCTCCGTATACTGTCCCCAGTATTTGGAAAACAGTTTTTTTGCCCATGTCTGCACCGCCGCGATAGATATCGGTATGAGCGGAACACAAACAGCAAGAATAACGGCAGACGGTATGTTCACAAAGCAAAGAACGATGAACAGCGTCAACGGCGCGAGCATAGCGTAAAAAAGCTGCGGCAGATACGCCCCAAAATATGTTTCCAGCTGGTCCGCGCCCTCTACGGCCACTTGAACGACCTCGGATGTCCTGGCCTTTTCCTTATAATCCGCTCCAAGCCGCAGAAGCTTGTCATATATAAGGGAACGCACCTTCTTTTTCACTATCCGCGAAGACAGATAGCCCATTCGGCTTGAACATACCGTGCAGATAAAACGCACGGCAGCCGCGGCAATAACCGCCTTGCTAATGCCGGGCAACGCCGCCTTAAACTCCGCCCCGCCGAAAAGAAGCGCCAAAAAATCCGCTATAGCGGTCATCATAACGATATTTGCCGCAAGGGCGCACCATTGCAGGATAACATTTCCGGCTATATACTTTTTACTTTCCGGCGCCATATTTAAAAGCCGTTTGTTGATCATTTTCTCCCTCTTTCAGACGGTCAGCACAAACTTGCGGCCGTCTATCATTTTTACACTCAGATCTATGTCGTACATTTTCGCAATACTCTCTTTGTCAATAACCGCCTCCGGTTCTCCGCGCACCGCCACAGCCCCGTTCTTAAGACCGATTATCTCGTCGGAAAAATAAACAGCCTGGTTTATATCGTGCAGAACCATTATTATCGTTATGCCGAATTCCCTGTTAAGCCTTTTAACAAGCTCCAATATTCCGATCTGATAGCGTATATCGAGATATGTCGTCGGCTCGTCCAAAAAAAGTATCTTCGTATTCTGCGCAAGCGCCATCGCTATCCACACTCTCTGACGCTGGCCGCCTGAAAGCTTCGATACCTCTTTGCTCCTGTATTTTGCAACATTGGTTACGTCCATTGCCCATTCGACAAGCCGTTCGTCCTCCTCACTTTTCCCTTTCATGAGACGCATATGCGGAGTACGTCCGAACGCCACAAGGCTTTCGACTGTAATATCACCGCTCGACGTATTATATTGATGCACGATCGAGACTTTCTTCGCAAACTCCTTAAGACCAAGATTCATTATATTTTTGCCGTGAAGGAAAACACTTCCCTTCCGCGGCATTAGATTCCTTGTCATAAGATAGAACAGCGTGGATTTTCCGCAGCCGTTCGCTCCCATGATAGTAGTGATCCTGCCTTCTTCTATTTTTAACGAAACGCCGTTCAGGACTTTATTTTTTCCATATGAAAAATGCAAATCACGCACCTCCATAGCAGGCCTTTTGCTGTTTTCATCCGGCATATTTCTTTGTCCTCCTCAAAAGCATGATAAAGAACGGACCTCCGGCCACGCTCATGATTATCGACGCTGAAATCTCGTACGGATACGCGGCAGTCCTTCCAACGGTATCTGCCAGCAAAAACGCAAACGCCCCGAAAAGCATCGAAAAAGGGATAAGCGCTTTGTGATCGCTCCCGACGAGGATTCTTCCGATATGCGGCACGATAAGACCTAAAAAGCTGATCGCTCCCGCAACCGCTGTCGATATACCGGCAAGCAGTACCGCTATAAGCGAAACCGTTATCCTTACTGTATTTACATTTATTCCAAGACTCCTTACCGTTTTGTCTTCAAGCGACATGATATTGCACATTCCTGAAAAGCAAACGGAAAGCACAAGCCCTACAGCTACATACGGAAGCAGCGTCCGGACGTCCTCCCATGTCTTCATCGTTATATTTCCATTCACGATAGCGGCTGCTCCCGAAGAATTTCCTCCGGTCATGGAACCCAGCGCGCTTGAAAGACCGGTAAACATAGCGTTTACGGCGACGCCCACCAAAATTATTCGCAGAGGGCTCAAGCCTCCTTTCCATGACAGGCTGTAAACCAGAAAAAAGGCCAGCACTCCGCCGAGAAAGGCGAAAAGCGGAGTAAAAAAGAAAAGCGACGGCACAAACGCCGTAACCATCACCGCCGCAAATCCGGCTCCGCTCGAGATTCCGATTATTCCGGGATCCGCGAGCGGATTTTTCAGCACTGACTGAAAAAGCACTCCGGACACGGCTATCGCCGCTCCCGCCAGTACGGATATAATTATCCTTGGAAATCTGAGATCAAAAACTGTTGACACGTTTTCGGTCATATTGCCGAAAAGCCCTTGAATAATCTCGCCGAACCCGACCTTAAGACTTCCGATATTAACTGCGGCAAAGAAAAGAACAATCAGCAGCATTGCCATAACTGCAAAGGACAGCGCCAAGCGTATACGTTTTTTTGCTTTTGCTTCCATCATGTCTTCTCCTTACCGCGCTATCGCGCCTAATACGTCTTCATCTATATTTTCCGAGGCTTCAGAGCTTAAGGCTTCTTTTTCAGCATTCCCGCTGCTTTCACGCGCCGCCTCTTCATCCGCCGCGCTTTCCGGGTATAGCATAGGCTGAAGCTCCTCGAGAGCCTCCGGATAGCTGAAAGATGCGCTCATTCCAAACAGCTCATAAGAAAGATAATATATTCTGCCGTTCTGAACCGCCTCGAAATGCTTCCATATATCATTGGTTTCAAAATCCTCGCGGAACATCTCAATTACCTGATCCGGAAGCGCATGAGCCGCGCACAATATCACATCCGGCTCCTTCGTCTTCATGTCCTCGGTATTTACTGTCAGGAATTCCTGATCCGTTCCGGCATAAACGTTTTCTCCGCCCGCCAGTTCTACAAGGCTTCCGACATACGAATTCTCAGTCGCGATTATATACGACCCCGGAAGCCCCATAAGCACAAGCACCTTTGGCGCATCCTTTCCTTCATTGCGGGTTTTATATTCCCTGTAAAATTCCGTAAATTCGCCGACGAGCAGCTGAGCCTGCTCCTGTCTGCCGAAAATATCTCCAAGCTCCTGTATCGAACGGTACATTCCGGGTACGCTCCTGAGGTTAAGGAACGCCCAGTCCGTATCTATCGCTTCGTACTTTGGCTGAAGATCCGTCTGCAGACTTGCCGGACTTAACACCCAGTCAGGATTGAGCGACGAAACGATTTCCATGTCGGGAGCCATCGAGGTTCCCACCTGCGTTGCCTTTGAATAACGTTCAGGCAGGCTTGAAAGCGAGCTGCTGCATATGCCGACCAGATCAAGCTCCAGCGCATCGCATATCTGCGCCGTCGCAGGAGACGTGGCGATTATCCTCGGCTCTGAATCCATAGCCGCCACCTTTGCTTTCGCTGCTTCAACAGCGGCCCTTTCATCAGGATCGCTTATCTCGAGCAGTGTATGAACGCTGTCCGCGCTATCCGGAATTTCCGCAGAAGCGCTTTCTGACGCGCTTTGTGATACATCCGCTGTTCCGCCCGCTCCTTTGTCAGCCGCGCAGCCCGATACAAGAAAAGACACTGCAAGAAACACTGCCGTCGCCTTTGCATATTTTTTCAAATATACTGCTTTTTTGTTTTCTTTATTACTCTTCATAATCATCGTCATCCTCGTAGCCGCCGCCCCATTTTTTCCAATTCTTCCTGAAATGATAGAGAATGCCGGACGCCGCCGCGAGCAGTATCAGGCCCGAAACCGTAATGGCTATGATAAGCTCGGCGATACGCGCCGCCGATACACCATCCGCAGAAGCGCTCTGCTCCTGATCCGCTTCGTTCTGCGTTGAGAGGCTCAGACCCTGGGCGCTGTTTAAAGCTTCATCCCCGCTGCCGTCCAGAACCGGCTGTGCCGCTTCGGTAATGGAATTCTGCAGCTCGTTTTCACCTGTCGCGAGAGCCGGAGTCTCTTCCGCGCTTTCATCCTGCGATTCTTCCGCCGTTTCTTCAGTTGATCCGGAGGCTGCTGCTTCCGGCGTCGGGGCTGCTGTCGGCTCTGCCGTCAGGCTTGAGCCGCTTTCAGCCGGAGGTGCGGTCTGCGAAGGCTGCGCGGATGCAGAATCCGTTTCCGTGCCGCCGGTCTGTGTCTGCGCGCCGCTTCCCGCCGGCGCCGTAACCATCGCCGCATTCATGTCAGTATTGTTCCCTTCCGAAAAATCACTCGGATAAAGATAAAAAATAACGTCTCTTCCCATCGGCTCGACATACATCGCACATCGTACTACACAGTTCTCGCTCGGAACCTGTATGCACACATCCGCCGTGCTGCCGTTATTGTCCGTTCCGTTTCCTGTCACTCCAAGCGCCGGAGTCGTCCATCCCGAACCGCCTACCGGCTGAACCCAGAACGAATGGTTGCTCGTATAATCCATAAGGCTTAAGCGTATCGTCAGATAATATCCGCCGCTGTCCGTAACCTCAAGCATGCCCGTTGTATATACGGCTCCTTCTACCATCCCCTGTCCGGTCGCGTATGAAGCCTCTCCGCCTGAGTCCTCAATGACTCCTGTTACAGGATGCGCGTAGCATGGATGTATCGTACATGTGTATACCGTACCGCTTTCCGCCTTTACCGGAACGGCAATAATACCCGCCAATAGCATGAAGGCAAGCACCGCCGCCAATACTCCGGCAATGCTCTTTCTGATCTGCCTTGCTGTTTTCATAGTACCTCCAATTGTTTTATTTGTTTAAAAGTGAGCTTTCGCTAACTTCATATCATAACAGTACCCGCTTTCGCAGCTGTACTTTGCGCCATTCCACTTAAAATTCGCACGGCAAGCAAGGTTAGTATGTGCTAACTTCTTCCTTTAAAAAAATGCCTTGCTGATTTCAGGCGATTTTAATTTACATCTCTTTAAAATTTCACGCAAGCCGCCGTTTGTCACGCTTGTGTGACAAAACCGTCAGATTTTGCGGCAAATCAGCTCTGTATCAAATTCCGGAACCTGATTTTTGTCCTGCGCCCGTGACAAACTTTAAAATTTTATCTGCCGGCAAATTTACCGGTTTTTTCTGATTCGGTTTATTTCTGAATAGACACAAATACGTATGCAAGCATCCGATTTGTGTCCATTTGTCCCTTGACTCATTATATTACCGCAAGTATTATCGCAAGACCCGGAGACTCAGCCCCGGGTCTTAATGCTTATTTGCTTTTTATCGTTCCTCGTCTTTTTCGCGTTTTCTTTTTACAACTGCCGCCGCTGCTGCCGCTCCTGCCATTGTAATCATAACCGCATAGACTGCTGTGTCTGCCGTATCTCCTGTATTTACATTAGAGTTCAGCTTTGTGCCGCCGTTGAGATTTGCGCCTCCGCCAAGGCTGCTTCCTCCGGTAAGATTCGAGCCTCCGGTAAGACTGCTTCCTCCGGTAAGATTCGAGCCTCCGTTGCTGTTTCCGCCGTTGTTATCATTGTTGTTATTGCCGCCGCCGTTATTATCTCCATTGCCGTCGCCGGTAAATCCCGGATCTTCAGCCGACGCAGCCTTTATGCTGCTCCAGTCAAGCTTAAGGAATACGTTCTGCGTTCCTGTTCCCGCGGCTATCGATTCCATTATCGGAACAAATACCTGCAGCGGCACATATCCGTCTTTTAAGGCTTCCGGTATAAGCTCAAATGTCACCATATCCGGATAATCCGTTCCGAAAGAATCGCTGACACGGTTTCCGTTTTCATCTGTCTGATATGAGTCAACCGTTACGTCCGCTGTATCACCTGCGGGATTTCCATACTGATCCGTAGTATAGCCTGCAAGGAAATATTTAAGCGTGCTCAGATATCCGTAAGCGCTGCCGATTTCCAGTCCTTTAAAATCAAGCGTGATATAGTATTTTCCGTCTTTAACCGTAAGCTTTATAGTATGGTTGATCGCGTTGTCTGACATTGACGCGGTTTCTTTATCAACCTTCACCATGTTCCCTGTTACTGAATAAACGCCGTCTTTGAGATTGAATATATCAAGCTCTGTATCTCCCGGTTCGTCCGGTTTCTGCGCCGAATCCTTAAGATTCTGAACAGCATCGCTCAAAAGCTTTGTCTGCGCGTCTATCTGCTCCTGAGTTGTATCTTCGCTGTCATATACTTCTTTTGCCGTATCATAGAGCGCCTGCAGCGCCGCAAGCTCTTCATCTGTATAGCTGTCGTCCTTCAGACATTCTTCCGCTTCCTTCAACGCTGACTGAAGTCCGCTTTTATCTGTTTTTTCCGGCTCAATGTCAGCGCTCATATTGAACATTTCCACCGCTTCCTGAAGATCTGCCGCCGCATTCTTTAGCTCCTGCGCGTCTGTGCTTGTTTCAAGATAATGCTCAGCCAGATTTATGGCGTTCTGGAGTATAAGCCACGCCGTTTCTGTCTTATTTCCCTGCTTAACCGCTTTTGCAGCATCGATCGCGTTCTTAAGCGCTTGCTTTTCATCATCGATCGAAACATCCTGACCGCCTGCAGTCACATCATTTGAAACCGCAGTAAATTTATAATCCAGACTTCCGTATGTGCTTGCGTAAAGAGTCTTCGCTACTCGGTATGTACCAGCTTCCACGGGCGTAAAGCTTCCCGTCTTGGAATCTGCTTTATCGTTTTCATACGACTGTGATACCGTTACATAATTTCCGTTTTCATCCAGCCGCTGAACCTCTGTCCATATCTGCCAGTCATAGCCTTCTTTGTCAAGAAATGCGGCAAAGTCCTCACCTGAATATCCCTTCTGCTCAAGCATTGCGTAAAATTCATCGGCGCTTGTGATTTCATCCGATATATAAGAGCTTGTAGCGTCATACCAATACTGCAGCTCAAGCACCGTCATGTTCTGGCTCCATTCAAGAGCGCCTTCTGTTTCCTTAAGAACCAGACCAAGGTCGGAAAGCTGCGGATATATCTTACTGTCGCCTGTCAGCGCCCTTACCTCATCATCTACCCCGGCGAGCTGATTCATCTGAAGATCCAGTGTCTGCAGCTTAATGTCCTCCGGCAATATATCCGCCGTAAAGCCTGTAAGGCAGTTATTATACAGCTTCAAAACAGAAAGCTCCGTATTTGCCGAAAATGTACCCGGCTGTAATTCCGAGATCTGATTAGAGCTAAAATCAACCTGTGAAAGCGCCCCCAGTCCTGAAAAATCCACTCCGCTCACAACCGCCAGCTGATTTCTCGCCGCTGTCAGCCAGCTGAGACTTGCCATATTGCCGATTGATGACGGAAGACGTACGAGTTTATTTTCATCCAGATTCAAAAATGTCACTGAATCCAGACCGCTGAACACATTATCCGGAAGCTCCGTCAGCTGATTGCCGTTAAGCGCCAGTGAAGTTACTGCCGCAAGCCCCTGAAACGCATTCGCATCGACAGTCCTTATCGCGTTGTTTCCAAAATCAAGCTCGGTCACCGCTGTCAATCCCGTCAAATCTCCCGCGTCAAGCGAAGCGATCAGATTTGAAGACATATTCACCCATGTAAGCTTGGAATTGTTCTTGAAGAAGCCCTCCGGGATCGCTCCGATCAGATTGCTGCTTGCATAAAACGTTTCCAGATTCACCAAATTGTCCAGCATTCCCTCCGGAAGCGTTTCGATTTTATTTCCTGTCAGATCAATACTCGTAACCTTATCCGAAAGATTTGTCAAAAGGCTGATGTCAGTCAGGTTCTGATAGCTTAAATCAAGCGGTCCTTCTATAGCCCGGATCTCATCCACGCTCATTTCTCCGTCATCATTAAGATCATATCCTTTATCGCAGAGAACTTTTATCAGCTGCGCGGTTCCGTCTTCTCCTTCCGGATTATCGATCTCATACTGATATCCTTCCCAGCCCTTTTGTATATCTGTGCCGAAGGTGATATCCAGCTTCGTATATTTTTCGTAATTTCCTTCATCACTGATCTGTCCGCCCATAGCCGTTACAAGCACAGCGCCTTTATGCATGACTGACAGATCACTGACCGGCATGGTGAATTCCTGCAAGGAATAATTACCGGAAGCATCCGCCTTGCCCACAAAGCGCTGCTCCGACTCCGGATATTCGCCGTTTGATTCGATGCTGAAATCTATAAGAGCCCAGACCAAAGCCGTATTCATCATGGAGATCTTCATTTCACCGTTTTCCACGGTCAGCTTTACTCTGGGATCAAACGCGCCCTGAAGCATTGAAGATTCGTCCTTCCCTTCCTGATTGGCAACGAAGGACAATGTATATTCTCCATCCTCAAGATCCGTCACATCGCCGCCCGGCTCTGACGCACTGCTTAAAAATGTATTTACAGCTTCTGTCAGCACAGCCAGCGCCTGATCTACAGCTGTCTGTGATTCTGCCGATCCCGCAGCTGCCTTCGCCGCCGCTATAGCGTCCTGAAGCGCCGTCCATGCTTCGTCTGTCCTGTCTCCCTGGGTAAGCGCTCCGGCCTCTAAGATCTTTTCCGTCAATGCCGCTGTGTCTACGGTATCTCCGGGCTGCGCAGCGCCGTCCGTCTGCGAAACAAAGGTATATGTATCTCCGGATTTGGTAAATACAATCGTTTTATCCATGTAGCCACCGGCCTGAACAACGACTGTATTCTCTCCTTCTTTTACCGCGCCGTCATAGATCCGCAGACCGTATGCGGAAATTTCCCATGAGAAAGGTATCTTCGCGTCATCCTCGAAAACATCATAATAGTTGCTGTATTCCGTTCCGTTTACCGTAACTTTATTAACCGCATTGGCATAATTTACATCAGCTTCGCCCTCCGCATACTTGCTGATATCCGGGAACTGGGCTCCCCCGGCGCCGTCTCCCCACGGGGTATATGCTTCAACGCTGCTTACCTGGGTTCCCGCAGGTGTTTCCTCTCCGGGTTCAGGAGTCGGCTCAGGCTCCTGAACATCCACCGCCGCTAAAGTATCCCAGTCAACTAAAAGGAGCACGTCCTGCGTTCCCACGCCAAGAGATCCCATCAGAGGCACATATACCTGGCATTGTACGTATCCGTCATTATCCCCAGCGTTTTTGTTCAGCAGCGGCATTTCCAATAACTGCGGATACAGATAATCCGCTGTTCCATCCTTATTTTCGTCGTTATAATCATCTACAACATCCTCATAGCTGGAAAGGACCGATGCCTCCTGATAAGAGCTTCCGTTCCAATATGAAAGGCTTTTTAAATATCCTGTCATATTGCCGACAGACATTCCTTTAAATCCTACCTGAAGATAGTAGCTGCCGCCGCGTACAAACAGAGCCGCGGTTTGCTCTACCGCATTATTCGCCATAGAGGCGTTTCCCGGATTTGTGGCATTCATAAGACTGATATTTACGGAATATTCTCCGTCTGCCAGCTGCGCCGGATCAAGCGCTGCAAGAGCTTCATACGCTTCCGCGCCTGACTCCGCCCCGAATACCGTCATCGCTGTCTGCGGAGCTATCATGCCGACGGCAAGCGCCGCTGTCATAAGCCGGATCACCAACTTGTTTTTCATAATCACCTTCTCCTTTTCACTGTCTCTGATTAGTTTTGGCTAACCGCAGTTTGTTTTGCTTTTGAACGCAACAAAAAGCGCAAAGCAAACAGGGTTAGCCTAAACTAACTCTTTCTTTTAAAAAAATGCCGGATTTCTCAGGCAAGGTTACTTTATACTATTTTTGTATTCAGCGCAATATTGTTTGATCAGTCGTTTGTTCCGCACGTGTTACAAAAACTGCTGTTTTTGGTGTAAAATTATCCCATACCGGCCTTTCGCTCCATTTTTTTGTCATAACCGCGTTACAAACATTATTTTTTTCATTTTTTCTACTCCGGCTTTTTATTGGTATTTTTCAGACTATGATAGTGAAGACCGCCGTAGATTCCGGCATGTGTTTCGTTCCGACTGAACAGCGCATTCTGATGCAGACGCTGCCGTGCAGTATCTGACCGATCCCTGTTCCCATATTTAAAAACGATACCGCCTCAGCCGGAAAGCTAAGCCATTCCCCCTCTTCATGCGCCGGATGAAACTCCCCGTTTGCCATATACCTGAGATCCCTGACCTTGCCGATCATTTCCCTGCCCGTAGCAAGCGATTTAAAAGAAACATCTACCGCTTTCAGACGTATCACGCCTTTTCCGTTTTTTACTACAAGACTGCACGGATGTTCAAAACCTTCGTTCGCCATTGAAAGATTACCGCCTTCATTCATATGCTCCCTGTAAATAAGAAACGGAAAACGGTATTCGCCGTCCTTTAAATAACCGCACATCTCGTCGCCATTGAAGCTGGTTCGTCTGCGGAGCGAATATTTCGCACGGTACCTCTGTTCAGAGTTTTTTATCATTTCAAATCCGGCTTCAGAGCTGAAGAGCGCCCATGCGAAAGCATCATGCTCAGCGTTGTCAATATCCAGCCCCTCGTATAGAAGATGGTTCAGTATCGTATCCGTTCTTTCTTCATAATAAGCCGCTTTTTCTTTTCCCGCATCCGTAAGCACAGGCCGCCTGTTGTCGCTCCTGTCGATCAGCCCTTCCTTTTCCAGCGAAATAAGCGCGCGGCTTATTTTCTGTTTCCCCTCGCCAAGCATTTTTGAAAGGCCGGTAACTGTACAGACAGACGGAGCTTCATTTTGAAAGCAAAGCAGGATACGCAGTCTTAAAATGTCTGCCGATTCTGTCAATTTTATCACCTCTGTATTTTGTGTTAGCAATAACTAACTTATACCGCAGCTTTCATTTTTTGTCAATATACGCCTGCTTTCCGCGCGGTTCCAATTCCGCGTCTGTAAAATTCCACAAGTATTTTAAATCCAAACTCCCATTCGTTTTAATTTTTTTCAACGCTTAATAAATTCTTCTGTCTTTTCCTTCTTCTTTTTATTCCTTATTGGCAAACCGCGTTAAAACAGTTAGAATATGCTTAACCTCAGATAAAAGTATTGCATTATAAATATTGAACACGAGGAATAATCATATGACACTTGGCTTATTGATCCCGTTCATGGGAACCTTACTTGGCGCTGCCTGCGTTTTTTTTATGAAAAACGGACTCAGCGATAACGTCCAGCGTGCGCTTACCGGCTTCGCCTCCGGCGTTATGGCCGCAGCTTCTATCTGGAGTCTTATAGTACCGGCAATGGAACAATCAAAATCTCTTGGCAGGCTGTCTTTTCTTCCGGCGGCTGCCGGTTTCTGGCTCGGAATTCTCTTCCTTCTTCTACTGGATCATGTAATACCTCACATACATCAAAAAAGCCAGCAGCCGGAAGGTCCTAAAAGCAAACTTGACCGTTCCGCCATGCTGACTTTAGCCGTAACGCTTCATAATATCCCCGAAGGAATGGCTGTCGGCGTTGTGTACGCCGGACTTACAGCGCAAAACGCTGCGATTTCTATTGCCGGCGCATTCGCTCTTTCGCTCGGAATCGCAATACAAAATTTTCCTGAAGGCGCTATTCTTTCTCTTCCGCTTCATTCCGAGGGCGTATCGAAAGGAAAAGCCTTTTTATACGGCGCTCTTTCCGGAGCGGTTGAACCGGCTGCCGCCCTGCTTACAATTCTTGCTTCCGCGTTTATCATTCCGATCCTGCCATATCTTTTAAGCTTTGCAGCCGGCGCTATGCTGTACGTTGTAGTCGAAGAGCTCATTCCAGAAATGTCACAGGGCGGGCATTCAAACATAGGCGTAATCGCTTTTGCCGCCGGATTCACGCTCATGATGGCGCTGGACGTAGCGCTTGGGTAAAGCTTTTACGCCTTTCTTATACACCATAATTAAAGAAAGCGGCATGAATTGCCTTTTTGAAAAAAACCATCATGAAAAATGTTTTTGCATTTTCCATATTCACTAAAAATCACAGTATTTTTTCCATGCCTATTTTCTGTATTTTTAAATCGAGGCTTTCATAAAATTTCAAAGCTTTTTTATTATCGGCCCAGACGTTAAGCGTCACATTATAATATCCGTTTTCCTTTGCGAAATCAATTACGTAATCATACAGCAAAGTCCCGATGCGTCTGCCGCGCATATCTTCTTCAACGCATAGATCGTCTATATACAGAGTCTTTATATCCGTAAGATTATTGTCGTTTATATGCTGCTGATGAATGCAGAAAGCGTATCCCGCCACCTGACCGTCAATTGCAGCGACAAACACAGGTCTAGTATTATCCTTTAATATAGCTTTAAGCTCCGCATCGGTATATTTTCTTGAGCCTTTCCTGAAAAGGTCCGGACGCGCGTCGCTGTGTACTTTATGTACTTCAAGCAGTAGCCTGCCGATATCGGTAATATCCTCTTCCACAGCTTTTCTTATATTTATTTCATTTGAAAGATGCTTTTCAGTCATATATACTCTCCGATTTTTACTGCGCATTTCCTAATACAGTTTCTCTCTTGAAAAACTTTTTATCGGATTCATTTAGTATCAGGCTCCCGCACGTACTTCCTCAAACTCCTCTTCTATCTTTTTTGACGGAGGCGGCGTAAGCAAAGAAACGACGATTATGCAGATTATCGAAAAGATAAATGCCGGAAGAAGCTCGTAGATATCCCATATTCCACCCAAAGGACGTACAAGCAGATTCCATATGAATACCATACAGCCGCCTCCGATCATTCCGGCAACGGCTCCTGCCCTGTTTATTCGCTTCCAGAACAGACTCATAAGCATAAGCGGTCCGAACGTAGCTCCGAATCCCGCCCACGCGAAGCTTACTATCGAAAAAATGACGCTGTTTTCGTCCAACGCTATGATTATCGCTATTACAGTCACCGCAAGCAGTGTTATTCTTGATATCCACATAACGTGTTTGTCGGTCGCTTTTTTATGAAGTATGCCCTGATATATGTTCTTTGAAAACGCCGAAGCCGCTATCAGAAGATATGAATCCGACGAGCTTATAGTCGCCGCCAGGATACCTGCCATTACAAGCCCCGCGATGACCGGCGGGAGCAGGTTTGTCGCAAGAAGTATAAATACGTTTTCTGCTGTTGCCTCAGTTGTAAGTGCCGCGGGATATAAAGTACGTCCTACTATTCCTATGAACACTGCAACAGTAAGTGAAATAAGCACCCATACAGTCGCTATCCGGCGGGATCTTGTAAGCTCTTTTTCCTTACGTATAGCCATAAAACGGAGAAGCACCTGAGGCATTCCGAAATAACCGAGTCCCCACGCAAGTGATGAAACTATGGTAAGCACGCTGTAGCTTTCGGCAGCGCCAAACTGCGGAACGCCGTTTACAACCTGCTGTACACCACCTTCGGTAACAGGAGTCGCCACGCCGAAAAACTCCAAAAATCCCGGAATAGACCCAGCGTTGTCTATAACGGCTGAAAGGCCTCCTGCCGCTATTGTGCCTGTGACTACGATGACAACGAGCGCTACGATCATAACCATAGCCTGCATGAAATCCGACGCGCTTTCCGCGAGAAAGCCGCCAATTATAGTATAAACAAGAACAAATACCGCTCCTACTATCATCATCGGAATATAATCAAACCCGAAAAGTGTTGAAAAAAGTTTGCCGCATGTAACAAGACAGCTTGCAGCGTATACCGTAAAGAATATAAGAATGAACAGCGCAGAAATCGTCATTACTACCTTACTATTTTCGTGGAAACGGTTTGAAAAGAATTCAGGCAATGTAATAGACTTTGCCTTTTCGCTGTATCTGCGAAGCCTTTTTGAAACAATGAGCCAGTTTATATATGTGCCGGCGGCAAGTCCTATAGCCGTCCACGCGGCGTCGGCTATTCCGCACCAGTACGCAACACCGGGCAGTCCCATAAGCAGCCAGCCCGACATATCCGAAGCCTCGGCGCTCATAGCAGTGACCCATGGTCCTAATGAACGTCCTCCCAAAAAATATTCCTCAGAGCTTTTGTTCGCGCGCTTAGCGAACATAACTCCGATAAAAATCACGACTGCCATATAAGCGCCCATCGTGATCATGATCTGTAATGAATCCCCCATAGCTAATACCATCTCCTCATATTATTTGCCGCATATGCAGCCTTTAAACACTACCATAATTAAAACGTTTTGCCAAGGTCTGTAAGTACAAATAAAACATTTTAGCCTATGCCGCCGAAAAAAATGCCAAGTATATAAACCGCAAGCGCAACACCGCAGAACACGTATCTCGTCATCGGCTCGAACCATCGTCCTAAAGGTTTCGAACAACCAAGCTGCACGGCGTTTCTCGCAAACCTTTTATCGCATATCCAGAACATCGTTATGGCAGCAAGAAGCGCTCCAAGAGGAATTATATAAATCGAGATAACGTCCATCCACGGACTCAATATATCTCCCTCCACAAAAAGGCCTACAGCAGCGGCTGCGGCGCCAACAAGTATAAGAGCGGATTTTCTTGACCAATTAAAACGCGACTGAAGCGCTTCTACAGGACTTTCAAGCAGGTTCACAAGCGAAGTCATTCCTGCAAACAGCACGGCGACGAAAAACAAGATGGCGAAAAACTGTCCGAAAGGAATGCTTCTTATAACGGACGGCATTGTTATAAAAAGAAGTCCCGGTCCGGAATTTGGTTCCATTCCGTAAGCGAATACCGCCGGTATTATTACAAGCGCCGCCAGTAAAGCCGCTAAGGTGTCGAATATCGCCACGTATTTAGCGCTGCTGACAACGTCGACATCAGATTTTAAATAGCTTCCATATACTACCGTTCCACTTCCTGCCAGTGACAGTGAAAAGAACGCCTGTCCCATCGCGTACACCCACGTTTGCGGATTCGCCATTGCCGACCAGTCCGGCTTAAACATATAAACG
Source organism: Candidatus Alectryocaccobium stercorigallinarum (assembly GCA_018713465.1). Lineage (GTDB taxonomy): Bacteria > Bacillota > Clostridia > Lachnospirales > Lachnospiraceae > Alectryocaccobium > Alectryocaccobium stercorigallinarum. The sequence goes on from DVOP01000074.1 coordinate 17,532, forward strand.
TACCCGGCACCGGATCCGGGAAGCAGCGCTATCCTTATCGCAAGAAAAATAAAAAGCACATAAAAAGCCGGCATCATTATCTTATTAACTTTTTCGATACCCTTAGCGATACCGAACGACATAAAAAAGAGCGCTATGATAAGACCGAGCATGTGCCACGGTATGCTTCCGAAATTTCCTGAAAGATCTGAAAAAACCTGTACCGGATCCTCATTGCTTACTATACTTCCCGTTATCGAATCCCATAAGAATTTCAATATCCAGCCGATAATGACACTGTAGCCGATTGCGATTCCAAGAGAGCCTATCACCGGGATAAGCCCGACTACTGTACCTGTCTTTGAATCCTTTTTATTCAGCTTTTTATCAAAAGCCTTTTTAAAAGCTCCGAGAGGCCCCGTATGCATTGCGCGGCCAAAGGCCATTTCTCCTATAACTCCGGTAAAATGGTGCTAGAATATAAATAGTGCAAGTCAAAATGAGAAAATTCCAAATAGACAATACATGATATAATAGAAGTATCGTACTGAAGGAGGATCTCATTATGGCAAAGCAACATGACAAACAGTTTAAA